>NZ_BAAHXD010000030.1:0-41353 GCF_054657115.1 Methyloparacoccus murrellii
CTAGCATCATCTGGCCAGGCCCGCCGGCGCGGCCCCGGACATCGGGGCCGGAGCGCCGCCACGACCACGAGGAAGGTGCACGATGCCGAATTTGCCCACCGGCGAAAGACCCCGGAACCTTGCCCCCAGGCTCGGCAGACAGCCCAGCGAGCGGAAACGCATGGCCCTGCTAGTGAGCATCGCCATGCTCATCCTGTTTCCGGACGCGATCCTCCTGCTGGTCCTCAAGCTGCTCTATGTTGCCGCCAGCGGGCTGTCGCTGATGCTCAAGCATGCCCTGCAGGAAGCCTTCGACCTCTCCCGCCATACCGCGCAGATGTTCACCGCCTGGCTGGAGGCGGCGGCGGCATGCCTCGGGTCACGGTGTCGCGCTGCTGGCGAGCTGGCGATGATAGGCCGCCATCTTGCGGCTCTCGGCGGCAGCCAGCTCGAAATCGTGGATCATGGCCTGGGAACGGGCCTTGATGTCGAGAATCTGCTTGCCGTACTTGTGTGGCGAGGCAATGTACTTGTCCAGCATGGCGCGCTCCTCGGTGGCGTCGGCATCCATGGTGCGGGCCACATCCTCGTAATGCTCGGCCAGCCGGTTGTGGGCATCGCGGGTTTCGGCCGTCTGCACTTCCAGCGCCCAGTCGTGGGGCTTGGGGACATTGCCGGTGGCGCAGGCGCCGAGCGCCAGGGCCAGCGCCAGGTGGGTCATGTGTCGCATGTCGCTATCCTCCTTCCTGTTCAGGGTGGTACGGGTGTCAGGTCTCACCGCCTGCCCGGTCGGCACCGGCTTCCGCCACGATGCCGGCCGCCAGCGTGGCGCGGGTGGCCGGGTCGATGACGATGAAGCTGCCGGTGGTCCGGTTGCCGGCATAGGGGTCGACGAACAGCGGCTGCTGCAGGCGCAGGCATACCCGCAGGATGTCGTTCATGTGTGCCGTCGTCGGCCCTGGCTCGTGCGCCAGGGTATTGACATCGGTGCGGTACTCAAGTGCCGTGAACAGGCCGGACACGTTGCGGGTGGTGTGTTTGATCAGGTATTTGCGCCCCGGTTGCAGGGGCTCCTCGGCCAGCCAGCAGATATCCGCCGTCAGTTCGCGCCGGCTCTCGGCCGACCGGTCCGGATCGACCAGCATGTCGCCGCGCGAAAGGTCGATCTCGTCCTCGAGGCCGATGACCACCGCCTGGTCCGCCGTGGCCTGCTCCAGCGCGCGACCCGCCAGCCGGATCGAGCCGACCCGGGTGACGCGGCCCGAGGGCAGGACCCGCACGCTGTCGCCAACCCGCAGTTCGCCCCCCGCCAGCGTGCCCTGATAGCCACGGAAATCCGCCGGCACCGGGTCGGACGCCTCGCCACCGGGAGCCGTCGTGGCCGCATTGCCCAGCATCACGCGCACCACCCGCTGCACCGGGAACCGCAGCGGTCCATCGGTCACGTCGCGTCGGGCCGGCGCCTCGTGCAGGCATTCGAGCAGGGTCGGGCCGCGATACCAGGGCGTCGCCAGGCTGCGCGTCACCACGTTGTCGCCGCCCAGCGCCGACAGCGGAATCGCCAGCGGCGCCTCGCAGCCCAGCCAGGCCGCGAAGCGGGCGAAATCGGCGACGATGTCATTGAAGACCGACGGGCTCCAGTCCACCCGGTCCATCTTGTTGACCGCCAGTACCAGCTCCCGGATGCCCAGCAGGTGCGCCAGGTAGGCATGACGGCGGGTCTGGGTGACCACGCCCTTGCCGGCGTCGACCATGAGGATGGCGAGATCGGCGGTCGAGGCCGCCGTCACCATGTTGCGGGTGTACTGCTCGTGACCCGGCGCGTCGCCAATGATGAACTTGCGCCGCGCGGTGGCGAAATAGCGGTAGGCGACATCGATGGTGATGCCCTGCTCGCGCTCGGCCTGGAGGCCATCGGTCAGCAGCGAGAGATCGAGCCCGTCGAAACCGCGCCGCGCCGAGCTGGCGCGGATGGCCTCGATCTGGTCGCTGGCGACGTTGCCGGTGTCATGCAGCAGGCGACCGATCAGCGTGCTCTTGCCGTCATCGACGCTGCCGGCGGTGATGAACCGCAGCAGCCCGGAGGCGGGCGCGTGTCCGGGCTGGCCGGAACCGTGGGAATGGATGGCGACGACGTTCATCAGAAGTACCCCTCTTTCTTGCGCAGTTCCATGGCGGCCTCGGCGGCCCGGTCGTCCAGCCGGGTGGCGCCGCGTTCGGTGATCCGGCATTCGGCGGTCTCGGCGATGATCGCCTCCAGCGAGCTGGCCGAGGACTCCACCGGTGCGGTGCAGGAGATGTCGCCCACGGTGCGGAACCGGCACATGACCCGCTCCACGGTTTCGCCGGGCCGGGCCGGCGTCAGTTCGGTGACCGGCGCCAGCACGTCGCCGCGCCGGACCACCTCGCGGAAGTGGGCGAAGTAAAGCTCCGGCAGCGGGATGCGCTCGCGCTGGAGATAGCGCCAGACATCCAGCTCGGTCCAGTTGGAAATCGGAAACACGCGCAGGTGCCCACCCGGTGCGACGCCGGTGTTGTAGAGCGACCACAGCTCCGGCCGCTGCACCTTGGGTTCCCACTGGCCGAACTCGTCGCGCACGCTGAACACCCGTTCCTTGGCGCGGGCCTTTTCCTCGTCGCGGCGGGCACCGCCCAGGCAGGCGTCGAAGCCGAACTCGGCGATGGCTTCCATCAGCGTCACCGACTGGTGCGCGTTGCGCGACTCCAGCGGATCGCACAGCCGCACCGTGCCGCGGCGGATCGAGTCCTCCACGCCACGCACGTGCAGGGTGGCGCCGTAGCGCCGCACCATGCGGTCGCGGTAGGCGATGACCTCCGGGTAGTTGTGGCCGGTGTCGATGTGCAGCAGCGGACAGCCCAGCCGTTCCGGGTACCAGGCCTTCCAGGCCAGGTGCAGGAGCACGGCCGAATCCTTGCCGCCGGAGAACAGCAGCGCCGGGTGGCGGCACTCGGCCGCCACCTCGCGCAGGATGAAGATGGCCTCCGCTTCCAGCAGGTCGAGCTGATCCAGGGCGTGATGCCAGGCCGACACGGGACGATCGCCGTGCGGGCGGCGGGCGATGGGAGTCTGCATGTCGTGCTCCTCTCAAGGTGTGGGTAGGGGTTGCCAGTGACCGATGCGCCGATAGCGGTGGCAGCGGCCATCCTCGGACGCGATCCGCAGCAGGTGCAGCCAGCCATGTTCGACCAGTTGCCGGACCTCGGCGTGCTGCTCCAGCACCCGCTCGATGGCGGCAGCCGGTGCCTCGATCAGCACCGTCAGCCGTCTGGGCTCATGGCGGTAGTCGTGGCCGTCATGCAGCGACTGCCAGGGCAGGCCGACCCGCAGGTCGCCGCCATTGCCCTCCAGCACGCCGAAGGCGCCGACCACGTTGTGCAGCACCTTGTTGCCACTGCCGAACAGCCGGTTGTCGACCGTGGAGCCGTAGTACTGGAGGTTGATCCAGCTCGCCACCACCATCGGCGCGGTCATGATCAGGCCGAGGATGGCGCCGTCGGGATCGTGGCGATGGTCGTACTCGTGCAGGAAGGCCCGGCCCGCCAGCGCAATTCCGCGGGTACGCTCGCGCGGCGCGGCGATGAAGGCGGCGTTGCCGGCCAGGCCCCATTCGGGACGGACTTCCGACCAGTCATGGCTGCGGGTCTCCACGGCGCTGGTCAGCGCATCCGGCCGGAGACCGGCCAGTCCCAGGCTCGCGGCCCGCTCCTGTCGCGCCAGCCCGCCGGCCCGGGCCAGCCAGCCCTGCAAGCGCGCCAGGTCGCGCGCCAGGTGCCCGGGCAATTCGTCCGCATCGAACAGGGTGACCGTGTCCAGGGTCGTGTCGTGCAGCCCGGCAAGGAACCAGGTGTCATCCGGAACGCACAGCCCGCGAGCACGCAGGCCGGCGCGCACCTGGGGATCGTTCAGCACCATGGCCGCGACCCGGGCATTGGCCTCGCCGCTGTGGCCGCCGCAGGCGCCACAGTCGAGCCCGGAGCCATAGGGGTTGTTGACCGTGCTGCTGCCATGCCCGCACAGCAGGACCAGGCGCGCGAAATCCTGGTTCAGGCCCATGCCGCGCAAGGCATTGGCGGCCAGCTCGATGCGGTCGTTGAGCGCGATGCCGGTTTCCACCACCGGGGTCTTCGCCATCAGCCGGCCACGCTGGCGCGCGACCAGGGGGCGAATCCGCCGCGCCACCTGCGGGTCGAGTCCGGCCTCGCCGGGCCGGGCCACTGGCCGGGTCAGGCCCAGGCTGTCGGTCACCAGCTTGACGCCGAACAGGAGCCCGGCGATCTCGACGTAGGAAAAACACGAGACCGCCGAGGTCTTGAACGACTTCCACAGCCGGTTCAGCCGCTTGCGCAGCCAGCGCCGGTGCAGGATGCCGCGCAGCTCGGTGACATCGGCGCCCGCCACGCTCTCGCGGATGCGATGGCGGGGCGCGATCAGCACCGGGCATTGGGCGGCGCCACGGTGATGGCCCAGGGGGATGTACTCGATCGGGAAGCCGAAGAAGCCGGCGAAGCCCAGGGTCTCCAGCTCGGGCGAGGTGGTCTCCAGCGCGCGGCGGAACACCTCCGAACGCACGTCGATGCAGAACACCGCCTGCGCCGCCTTGCGCGTCGCCGACGACGGCTCCGCGGCCACCTTGGCCGCGCCGCGCCCGAGCCGCGTCACCAGGTCGGCCTGCCCATGCAATTCGTAGGCCAGGTGCAAGACATGCAACAGCTCGAGCCGCTCCCGTTCGCGTTGCCGCTCGCCGGCGTCGCCGAGCAGCGCATGGCGCCAGTCGCGCAGGCCGTCGGCACTCAGCAGCCGCTGCGCCAGCGCGTAGTCGTAGGCCAAGCGAATCGCCAGGAGATGGGGCAGCCGGTCGCAGGCCTCGCCGCGCAGGGCCGCCTCCCGCTCGCCGTGACGGATCCAGCCGGCCCAGCCGGCCACGCTCATCAGTTGCCGGTGCAGGAGATCGACCAGGCACGATCCCTCCGGCTCCAGCGCGTCCAGCATGAAGGCCAGCGCCTCCAGCGGCGTTTCCGGCAGCGCCGCGACCAGCTTGCGGAATTCCGGCAGGCCGGCGATTTCCGGATTGCGGTCGAAGCGGGCGGCACGCTTCCAGGCGTTGTACAGCGGCAGGCTGCGCCAGGGCATGCGCCAGGCCGACTGGCCCTCGTCGAACCAAGCGGCGCACCATTTGGAAATGTCGTCGGTGACGAAATCCGCCCACCGGCTGCTGCTGCCGGCATCGAGGAAATCGGCCACCGTCAGCACCCGCTGGCCGCTGCCCGCATGCGCCGCGGTTTCCACCTCGCACAGGAGCTGGAGATGCAGGCGGAGCGTGGCGGGCGTGCGCGAACCACTGGCCGGCGGATCGAGGCCGTCGAGCGCCTGGGCCAGGTCGGCGTCGGTGATCCGGCCCCGGGCAAGCTGCTCGGCGTAGAAGCGCGGCGGCATCAGCATGTCGCCATGACCGACCCGGCCGATCAGCTCGCAGGCCGAACGGAAATCATGGTCGGCCAGCCCCAGGAAGGGGTTCACGGCGACGAAATGCCGCAGCGGCCAGAGGGGCGCGATACGGCGCGTCGCTTCGCCGACGGCGTGTTCCAGCCAGGCCCGAGGCAGACGGCCATGCGCCTGCCAGGTGGGCTGGATCCAGCCGGGCTGGCCGGGATGGGCGACTTTGAACAGGGGGGTGACGACGGACATGGCGACTCCTGTGGCTCAAGGTGATTGCGGGTGACGGGGCGCGGGCCAGAAGCGCTGCAACAGCCGGTTGGCCAGCGTGCTGACGTAGAACCCGTTGTGGACATGCACGTAGGCGGCCTGCCAGAGACGGCCGGCGGCATCGCCGGGGAAGCGCACCTGCATCAGCAGGACGCCCATGAAAGCGACCAGCACGGCGACCGGCAGCAGCCAGTCGAACAGGCCGCGCGCCGGGACGATGCTGGTCACCGTGCCTTGCAGCAGGTGGGCGAAGGCGACCTGCAGGCTGAAGTAGCTGGCGCCGACCAGGATGGCCAGGCTCAGCCCCCGCAGAATCTGCGCCAGGCCGATCTGGCCGGCCAGGCTGTTCCAGAGCAGGTAGGTCAGGGCGATCTGCAGGATCGCGCCCAGCAGCACGATGCCGGGCTCCTCGGCCAGGGTCACGTCCAGCAGCGTGGCTGTGAACCAGGTAATGGCCAGGGCGGCGGCGAAGGCCAGCGGCAGCTCGCCGGGATGGCGGCTGGCGCGCGGGGTCGGCACCCAGGACGCCTTGGCAATGTCGATGATGCTGCCGCTGGACAGGAAGGCGTGTGCCTTGTAGAGGCCATGGGCGACGATGTGCAGGATCGCCGAGGAAAAGGCGCCCAGGCCGCATTGCAGCATCATGAACCCCATCTGGCCGACGGTGGAAAAGGCCAGCGATTTCTTGATGCTGGTCTGGGTCAGCATGGCCAGTGCGCCGAACAGGGCGGTCGCCGCGCCGATCGTCGCCAGCAGGTTCAGGGCGGTGGGGCTGAGCACCATCACCGGGCTCATGCGCACGATCAGGAAGCCGCCAGCGTTGATGATGCCGGCATGCATCAGGGCGGATACCGGCGTGGGCGTCTCCATCACCTCCGGCAGCCAGCTGTGGAAGGGAAGCTGCGCCGATTTCAGCACCGCGCCGAACACCAGCAGCAGGGCGGCCCAGAACAGCCCGCCGCCGGACCAGGGCGACAGCCCTTCCGCCACATGGCGGGCATGCAGCTCGGCATCGGCGAAGATCTCGCCGAAGTGCAGGCTGCCGAAGGTGCCGTAGATCAGCAGCATGGCACCAGCCAGGCACAGATCGCCGAGGCGGCTGATGACGAATTTCTTGTGCGCGGCCTGTCGCGCGCCGGCCCGCTCGGGATAGAACAGCAGCAGCCGGTGCAGGCTCAGGCTGGTCGCCATCCAGGCCAGCGTGAACTGGATCAGGTTGCCCGAGATCACCAGCACCAGGACCGAGCCGATGGTCAGGGCCAGCCATCTGAAGAAGCGCCCCTGCCCCGGATCGCCATCCAGATAGCGGCGCGAGTAGCGGATGACCACCGTGCCGATGCCGGCGACCAGCAACAGCATGATGGCGGACAGGGCGTCGAGGTAGATCTCGATGCCGCCGAGCGAGCGGTCGACCGGCCCCAGGATCAGGAAGCCGGCCACGGCGGCGATGCTGCTCAGCAGGGCCGCATGCGCCGCGCCGGTGACCAGGCGCCGCAGGGTCGCGGGCCGGCGATCGCACCAGGCGTCCGGCATGATCCCGGTCGACAGCAGCAGCAAGGGACCACCCGCGGTCAGGAGGGCAAGCAGCAGGCTCATGGCCGCACCTCCGGCGCGAGCCCGGTGGACAGATGGACGATCGGACGCTGGCGGTGGCTGACGGTGAACATGGCGATCTCCCTGGGTGGTGGTGTGGGAAGATGCTAGCAATGCCCCTATATTTCATCCAATATATGTATTGAATATCTACGTTTTATTTATTGAATGAATTCATGGCCCAGCTCAACTATCACCACCTGCGCTACTTCTGGATGATCGCCAACGAGGGCCACCTCACGCGGGCGGCGGAGCGGCTGCATGTCTCCCAGTCGGCACTGAGCATCCAGCTGCGGCAGCTGGAAGCGTCGCTGGGACAGAAACTGTTCGAGCGGGAGGGCAAGCGGTTGCTGCTGACGGAGGCCGGGCGCATCGCGCTGGACTACGCCAACGCCATCTTCCGCACCGGCGACGAGCTGATCAGCCTGATGCAGGGCCAGACGGCCCAGCGGCAGCTGGTGCGGATCGGCGCGGTGGCGACCCTCTCGCGCAACTTCCAGATGGAGCTGGTCCGGCCGCTGCTGGACCGCGCCGACATCGAGCTGGTGCTGCGCTCCGGCAGCCTGCCCGAGCTGCTCCGGCAGCTGCACACCCACACCATCGACCTGGTGCTGTCCAACCGCCCCCTGCCGCGCGATGCCGAGGCCAACTGGCACTGCCACCTCGTCGAGGAGCAGCCGGTCAGCCTGGTCAGCCGCCCGGCGCCGGCAACCGCCCCGCTGCGCTTCCCCGAGGATCTGCGGGAGACACCGCTGCTGCTGCCCAGCATCGAGAGCGAAATCCGCACGGCCTTCGACTTCCTGCTGGAGCAGGCCGGCATCCGGCCCCGGGTGGTGGCCGAGGTCGACGACATGGCCATGCTGCGCCTGCTGGCGCGGGACTCCGGCCAGCTGGCGCTGGTGCCGCCGGTGGTCGTGCTCGACGAACTGCGCAGCGGTGCCCTGGTCGAGCGCTGCCGGATTCCCGACCTGCGCGAACGCTTCTACGCCATCGTTCCCGGGCGACGCTTCCCGAACGCCGTCATCCGCGAGCTGCTGGCACGGGTGATGAGCGCGAGTCCGGCCCCGTCCGCCGATCCCCGGCAACCGGCAGATGCCGCGGCGGATGGGATATGATGCCGGCCCGCATGGACGGCTCGCGCCGCCGGGACCGGACATCTCCCTTGTGCCAGCCGCATCACCGCGCCTTCCCTGATTCGCATGACCGCCTGGAAGCCATGCCGCCCCCTCCCCTGCCCCCCGGAACCGCATATGCCGGATTCTTGCTCCGTCTCTGGGCCTCCCTCATCGACCTGGTGCTGTTCTCGCTGTGGACCATCCCCCTGATGTACGCCATCTACGGGGATGCCATGCTGACCAGCGGGAAGCTGATCCTCGGGCCGGCGGACGTGCTGATCAACTGGGTCTTTCCGGCGGTGGCGGTGATCGTCTTCTGGCGCCGCAAGCAGGCGACGCTGGGCAAGATGGCCATCCGCGCCCGGATCGTGGATGCCCGCACGGGCGGCGAACCTGGCACGCGACAGGACATCGTCCGCTATTTCGGTTACCTCCTGTCCCTGTTGCCCGTGGGGCTTGGCTATCTGTGGATCGCCTTCGACCGCCGCAAGCAGGGGCTTCACGACAAGCTGGCCGGTACGGTCGTGATCCGGGAGGTCGCCAGGCCACGATCCGGCAACCGGCCATGAGGCGCCCCCGGCGCCGGCATCCCCACCCCGCCGGTCCCGGAGGGCTTCCTTGCGAAACCGGCATCCCGCGGCGTAGAGTGCACCCCGTCCGCGGCCTTCCGGGCCGGCCTCATGCCATCCCGCATGCCGCCATCCACCGCCTATCGAGGAGGGTCTCATGAACGGACCGACCGCCTGGCTGGAGTCCCTGCGGGCTTACCTGGCATCCCCCGCCGGCATCGCCTGGCGGCAGCGCTGGATCGAACGCGGCCAGCGCTGCCAGCGGCAGATGGACAGGTTGCAGGGGCTGGACTTCCTCGCGCCCCTGCTGCTGCGGCTGTATCTGGCGCCGGTGTTCTGGATGGCCGGCACGCGGAAATTCGCCCATTTCGAACCGACCGTCGCCTGGTTCGGCAATGCCGAATGGGGACTCGGCCTGCCATGGCCGGGACTGCTGGCGTTCCTGGCCGCCAGCACCGAGACGCTGGGTGCGCTGTGCCTGCTGTTCGGCTTCGCCGTGCGCTGGACCAGCCTGCCGCTGATGTTCACCATGCTGGTGGCGGCCTTTTCCGCGCACTGGGAAAACGGCTGGCTGGCCATCGCCACCGGCAGCGGCCTGTTCGCCAGCGAGCGGACCCAGGGCGCCATCGAGCGGCTGGCCAAGGCGCGGGAGCTGCTGAAGCAGCATGGCGACTACAGCTGGCTCACCGCCAACGGCGACTTCGTCGTCCTCAACAACGGCATCGAGTTCGCCGCCACCTACTTCGTGATGCTGCTGGCGCTGCTGTTCATGGGCGGCGGCCGCCATGTCAGCGTGGATGACTGGCTGCGGCGGCGCTATCTTGGGAGTTGACGGCGCGCCTCGCAGGAACCTGATGCGATCCCGTCGACCGCACGGCCGGGGAAGCGACAGGGACAGGGTTTTCAGCCACGGACCAGCTGCTGGCCATGGGCCGGGACCGCTGTCCCTGACACCCGGAATCCAGGCTATCCAAATCCTCAACGGGAGCAACGCATGAACAGTCACTACCTGCTGGACGAGGCGCGCGAGCACGCCCTGTCCGGCGCGCGGATCATCACCGGCCTGATGGAGGGCCCCGAAGCGCTGGACCGCGTCCGCCTGGCGCTGGCGGTTCAGGAACTGCGCCTGGCCATCGAGCTGTTGCAGGACGAAACCGTGGATTTCGAGATCGGCGAAACCGACGACTGACGGCAGGAACGGGATACCCGGGAAGGAGGGGCGAGCGGAACGCGGGGCCTGATAGCCCCGTCACCCGCGTCAGGGCGACAGGCGCTCCGGCGCCAGCGCCATCCGCTCGACCGGCCGGCCGCCGCGGTCAATCCAGCGCGCGATGTCGCCCAGCGGCAGGTCCGCCCGCAGGTCCCGGAGCAGCAGGTGATAGCCCCCGGCATAGACGACACTGCGGTTGCCGGGCAGCCGTGGCAGTCTGGCCAGGGCGGCCCCGAGCGGCGCGGCCGGGATGACCTGGTCACGGGCGCCGTACAGCACCAGCACCGGCACGCGCAGCTGGCCGGCCCTTGCCTGGGCGCTGTCCATGAGGTCGACCAGCCCTTCGAGGGCGTCGACGCGGGTCGACTTGATCACCAGCGGATCGCGTCCCAGCCCGCGCAGCATCTCGATGTTGTCGGACGCCTGGATGTTCAGGCCGCTGCCGGTCACTTCCAGCGCCGGCAGGGTGGAGGATGCCAGCGCCAGAACCAGACGCTGGTACCAGGGCATGTGCTCGCGCGACCAGACCGCCGGCGCCGAGAGGATCAGCCCCGCCACCCCGGGTGCATCGGGACGGGTCAGGGCCACCATGGCGACGGCCCCGCCCATGCTCTCCCCCAGGACGTAGACCGGCACCCCCGGCTGCTGCCGGCGGACCTGCCGGATCAGGGCCAGCAGATCGCCGGCATAGGCGGCCTCGCCGGCCCAGCGCCCGCGCCCGGGCGCGTTGCCGAAACCGCGCTGGTCGTAGGCGATCAGGGCGATGCCGCGCTGGCTCAGGTACTGTCCGGGCGACGCGAAGGCGCGGCTGTAGTCGTTGAAGCCATGCACGGCGATGACGATGGCGCGCGGCGCCCCGCGGCCGGGCTGCCAGCTGCGCACCGGCAGCACGGCCCCGTCCGGGGTGACGAAATGCGAGCGTGCCAGCCGCGCCTGGTCCGCTCCCCGCGGCGGCTGGACCGGCACGCCGGCGCAGCCTGCGAGCAGCAGGGCGAACAGCGCGGCGCCGAGGCGACGCCAGCAACCGCCGCTCGCCGCGGCCACGCTACCGGCCGGCCCCGGCTGGTAAGCTATGCGACTTGCGGGAGGAAAGCGCGGCATGATGAAAAAAATCGTTCGGTGGCTGCTGACGATGCTGTTCAGGGTCAAACTCATCGGCATGGAGAACTATGCGCTGGCCGGTGACCGCGTCCTGATCGTCGCCAACCACACCTCCTATCTGGATCCCATCCTGCTGTGGGCCTTCCTGCCGGACGAGATCACCTTCGCCATCAACACCGATATCGCCCGCCAATGGTGGGTACGCCCGGCGCTGCGCTTCGCCCGGGTGTTTCCCATGGACCCGCTGCAACCCCTGTCGATCAAGTCGCTGACCCATTACCTGCGGGAAGACCGCAAGGCGGTCATCTTCCCCGAGGGCCGCATCACGGTGACCGGCGCGCTGATGAAAGTCTACGACGGCGCGGCCGTGGTGGCCGAGCGCTCCGGCGCGGCGGTCCTGCCGATCCGCATCGACGGCGGCCAATATACCCCGCTCTCGCGCCTGCACGGCGTGGTGCGGCTGCGCTGGTTTCCGCCCATCACGCTGAACATCCTGCCGCCGCGCGACCTCATGCACCCGCGCGGCGCGGATGCCCACGACCGCCGCCAGCGCATGGGCCTGATGCTGACCGACATCATGAGCGACATGATGTTCGAGACCGGCAACCACCGGCAGACCCTGTTCGCGGCCCTGCTGGATGCGCGCCGCATCCACGGCGGCGGGCATCGGCTGCTGGAGGACGTGCAGCGCAAGCCCCTGAGCTACAACCGGCTGATCGCGCTGACCCTGGCCCTGGGCCGGAAGCTGGCGCCGATGACCCAGCCGGGAGAGGCCGTGGGCATCCTGCTGCCGAACACCAATGCCACGGTCGCCCTGCTGCTGGGCCTGCAACTGCATGGCCGAGTGCCGGCGATGCTGAACTTCAGCGCCGGCCTGCACAATCTGGCCTCGGCCTTCCGCACCGCCCGGATCCAGACCTTCGTCACCTCGCGCCGCTTCGTCGTCAATGCCAGGCTGGAGGCCACGGTGGAAGCCCTGGCGGCGGAACACCGGGTGGTGTTCCTGGAGGAGCTGGGCGCCTCGGTGACCCGGGCGGACAAGCTGCGGGCCATGCTGGGCTCCCTCACGGCCGCGCTGTGGTACCGCCAGCGCGACCGCCAGCAGGCCGGCGAGCCCGCCGTCATCCTGTTCACTTCCGGCTCCGAGGGGGCGCCCAAGGGCGTGGTGCTGTCGCACGGCAACCTGCTGTCCAACCGCGAACAGCTGGCCGCACGGCTGGACCTGAACGCGCAGGACACCATCCTCAACGCCCTGCCGATGTTCCATGCCTTCGGACTCACGGCCGGCACCCTGCTGCCGCTGCTGTATGGCATGCGCACCTTTCTGTACCCGTCGCCCCTGCATTACCGCATCATTCCCGAGATCGCCTACGACCTGAACGCGACCATCCTGTTCGGCACCAACACCTTCCTGGCCGGTTACGCCAGGCATGCCCATCCCTACGACTTCTACAGCGTCCGCTACGTGTTCGCCGGTGCCGAGAAGCTCCAGGACGACACGCGCCGGCTGTGGGTGGACAAGTTCGGCCTGCGGGTGCTGGAAGGCTACGGCGCGACGGAAACCTCCCCCATCCTCGCCGCCAACACGCCGATGTTCTACCGCGAGGGCACCGTCGGCCGCTTCATGCCCGGCATCGACTGGCAACTGGAGGAAGTGCCCGGGGTCGGCGAGGGCAGCCGCCTGCATGTCCATGGCCCCAACGTCATGCTGGGATACCTGCACCCGAACAATCCCGGCGTGCTGGAGCCCCCCGTTTCCCGCTACGGGCCCGGCTGGTACGACACCGGCGACATCGTCCGCATCGACGCCGACGGCTTCGTCACCATCTGCGGCCGGGTCAAGCGTTTCGCCAAGATCGGCGGGGAAATGGTCTCCCTGACCGCCGTCGAGGAAATCGCCACGCGGCTCTGGCCAGGCTGCCTGCATGCCGCGGTGGCCCAGGATGACGAACGCAAGGGCGAACGCATCCTGCTGGTCACCCAGCATCGCGAGGCCCAGCGGGCCGAATTCGCGCGCGCCGCACAGGCACAGGGCTACAGCGAACTGTACGCGCCGCGCGAGATCCTGTACGCGAAGGAACTGCCGCTGCTGGGCTCCGGCAAGGTGAATTACCCGGCCCTTAACCGCCTGGTCCAGCAGGCGCTGGGCGCATGACGGCCTTACGCCAGCCCCGGACGCGGGAAGAACCCGCCCTGAACCGGGGACTGCTGACCCTGGTCGGCGCGCAGTTCCTCTCGGCCTTCGGCGACAATGCCATCCTCTTCACCGTCATTTCCATGACCCTCAAGGCCGGGGACCGCGGCGCCTGGTACATCCCGGCCCTGCAGAGCGCCTTCCTGGTGGCCTATGTCACCTTGACGCCCTGGGTCGGCACCCTGGCGGACCGCTACCCGAAGCCGCGCATCCTGTTCTTCGCCAACCTGGTCAAGGGCCTGGGCGCCCTGGCCATCTTCTTCGGCATCGATCCCCTGCTGGGCTATGCCCTGGTGGGCGTCGGCGCCGCTAGCTACGGGCCGGCGAAATACGGCATCATCCCGGAACTGACCTCGACGCAGAATCTGGTGCGGGCCAACGGCTGGGTGGAGGGTGCCACCATCGCCGCCATCCTGTTCGGGACGGTGGGCGGCGCGCGGCTGGCCGACCGCTCCGCCGGCCTCGCGCTGGCGACCGTCATCGGCCTGTACCTGATTTCCGGGCTGGCCACCTTCCTGCTGCCCGGCCGGGTGGTGCCATCCCCGGCCAACGGACGCTCGGCCTGGGGCAACCTCATGGCCTGGATGCGCGCCCTGCTGGGGTCCCTGCGGGCGCGGTTCATCCTGCTGGCGCTGAGCCTGTTCTGGGCCGCCGCCGCCACCCTGCGGGTGGTGCTGGTCGCCTGGGCGCCGGAGGCGCTGGGCGCCACCTCGGCCTCCGCCATCGCCGACCTGACCTTCTTCATGGCCATCGGCATCGTCGTCGGCGCCGGTCTGGTGCCGCGCCTGATCCCGCTCGACCGGGTGCGGAGAACCCGCTTCGCGGCCTATGCCATGGGCACCCTGTTCGTGCTGCTGGCCCTGGTCACCGATGTGCTCACCGCCAAGGTGGCCCTGTTCTGCATCGGCCTGTGCGGCGGCATGTTCGTGGTGCCACTGAATGCCGCAGTCCAGGAAATCGGCCATGGCGGGGTGGGCAGCGGCGGTGCCGTGGCGGTGCAGAACTTCTTCCAGAACAGCGCCATCCTGCTCGGCATGGGCATCTACTCGATCGCCGCCGGCCATGGCGCGGGACCGGTGGCGACCATTCTGGTGCTGGGCGGGCTGGTCTGGCTGGCAACCGTGATCGTCGCGCTGCGCCTGCCGAGAACACCGTTGACGGATGGCTGAGTCCCGCACCGCATGCGTGTAAGATTTCCCCCATGAGGAACCGGGTTTACAGGATGATGCGCACCGCCGGCGGAGGCTGCCTCTGCCTCCTGGCGGCCTGCACGACCATCACGACGCACAAGCCCTCGGGCGAGGAAATCGTGATGACGCAGGAGGAATTCGCCCGCTACGTCGAGCATGTGTTCCGCTTTCACAACCAGGTGATGGGGGAACTGATCGAGGTCGGCGACGAGCGCAAGGACGAGGACACCGACGAGATCACCCGGCTGGAGGCTGCCGAGAAGAAGATGGTGCGCGTCTGCGAACCGCTCAACGAACTGGTGTCGGAAACCCTGTCCGGCGAGAACGTCGGCCTGCAGCTGAAGCTCGACCTGATCGATGCGGTGCCGGCCTGCGAGGAGGCCTCGCAGACCGTCGAGGATCTCATCCCCTGAGAGAGCCTGCCGGCTCCCGTGGCCGGCCCACGGCAACGCCGCCCCGGGGGAGCGGCAGGGCCTGGCTCAGGGCTGGCCGACCTTGATCAGATCCACCTCGAACACCAGCGCCGCATGCGGCGGAATCATGCCGCCGGCGCCGCGCTCGCCATAGGCCAGATCGGCGGGAATGAAGAAGCGGTAGCGGGCGCCCTCCTTCATCAGCTGCAAGCCCTCGGTCCACCCCGGGATGACCCGGTTCAAGGGGAAGTGGATGTTCTCCCCGCTGTCGAATTCCTTGCCGTCGATCAGGGTGCCCCGATAGTTGACGGTCACGGTATCGGTCGGGCCCGGCATCGCCCCGCTGCCCTCGCGCAGGACCTGATACTGGAGTCCGCTGGGGGTCGTCGTGACCCCGGGCCTGGCGGCATTCTCGGCCAGGAACGCGGCGCTCTGCTGCCTGACCTGCTCGAGGTTCTCGGACTGCCGGGCACAGCCGCCGAGCCCGAGAGCGGCCAGCGTCGCGGCCAGGACAAGGGTTTTGAGTGAGGTTCCATGGGCGCGAGTCATGCGGTTCTCCTGAGGGATGCGGGTCATGGCAGGGGATTCCAGCCCGAGGCGCCCAGACGCAGCAGGAAGAAGCCCAGCTCCAGCACCGCCACGGCAGCCAGCAGGCGCAGCAGCGTGCGCCAGTTCAGCGGCGCGGGTTTCGGTCGAGACGGCATGAGGCGCAACGGGGAAATCGCAAAGGGCCGGCATCATACCCCAGCCGGCCAGGCCGTGCCTGACGGGGACGCCGGACGCATGGCTCACGCCACGCCGCGGCGGATGAAGTCGGCGAGCCGGTCCAGCCCGGTCTGGATGCGCGCCTCCGCCGCCGTATAGCAGAAACGCAGGTAGCGCTCGGGTCGATGGCGGCCGAAATCCAGCCCCGGCGTCACCGCCACGCCCGCCGCCTCCAGGAGTCGCAGGGCGAAGCCGTGGCTATCCGCGGTCAGTGCGCCGGCATCCGCGTAGACATAGAAAGCGCCGTCGGGACGCACCGGAATCCGCAGGCCGAGCCCCGCCAGACCCTGCAGCAGCCGGTCGCGCCGCCGGGCGAACACCTCCCGGCGACGCTCCAGCTCGGCCAGGTTGTCCGGCTCAAAGGCCGCCAGCGCCGCCCGCTGCGAGAGGGTGGGCGCGGAGATGAACAGGTTCTGCGCCAGCCGCTCGGCCGCGTCGATGGCCCAGTGCGGCACCACCGCCCAGCCCAGGCGCCAACCGGTCATGCCGAAATACTTGGAGAAGCTGTTGATGACGAAAACCTGATCCGAACAGCGCAGCGCCGTCTCGGCCGCGACACCGTATTCCAGCCCCTGGTAGATCTCGTCGGCGATCACGAAACCGCCCTCGGACGCCATGGCGGATACCAGCGCCTGAAGCGCATCCGGCGCGAGGATGGCGCCGGTGGGGTTGGCCGGCGACGCCACGATGAGGCCGGCCAGATGCCGGTCCCGGGGCGCCGCCAGCAGCCCGGCGGACAGGTTGAAGTCCTCAGCGCCATCCACGGCGATCGCCTCGGGCACGGCGTCGAACAGGCGGATGAAATTGGGATAGCAGGGGTAGCCGGGATCGGCATGGGCCACCGCATCGCCGGGGTTGACCAAGATGCCCAGAGCCAGCAGCAGGGCGCCCGACGCGCCCGGGGTCACGAAAATCCGCCGGGGATCGAGATCGAGACCATGGCGGTCGCGGTAGTGCCCGGCGATCGCCAGCCGCAGTTCCGGCAGGCCGGCGGCCGGGGTGTACGTGACATCGCCGTCCCGCAAGGCACGCTCCGCCGCCGCGATGATCCGCGGCGGCGTCGGAAAATCCGGCTCGCCGATTTCCATGTGGACGATATCGCGTCCCTGCGCCTCCAGCGTCCTGGCGCGGGCGAGGATTTCCATGACGTGAAAGGGGCGGATCGCCGCCATGCGCAGCGCGCCCGTCATCACGCCACCGTCCGCCGGATGGCCCCGGCGCACCGGCCGGATCGCCCGGCCCGGGCCGGGCGCCCTGATTTCCATTGACACCAATTTCTGCCTATACTTGCCGGATTTTTTCGGATACCGGTAGCAGGAGTTTTGAATGTCCAGCCACAACAAACCTGAGACTCTTTCAACGCCGTTTACCTTCGAACCTTATCAGCTGTCGGAAGGCGAAGAGTACATGAACGAGGCGCAGGTCGAGCACTTCCGCAAGATTCTGAACAACTGGAAGGCGGAGCTGATGAGCGAGGTCGACCGCACCGTGCATCACATGCAGGACGACGCGGCCAACTTCCCCGATCCCAACGACCGCGCCACCCAGGAATCCGAATTCAGCCTGGAGCTGCGCACCCGCGACCGCGAACGCAAGCTGATCAAGAAGATCGACGAATCGCTGCAGAACCTGGAGCGGGGCGACTACGGCTACTGCGAGACCTGCGGCATCGAAATCGGCCTGCGGCGCCTGGAAGCGCGTCCGACCGCCACGCAGTGCATCGACTGCAAGACCCTCGACGAACTGCGCGAGCGCCAGCTCGGCTAGGCCATCCGACATGCCGGAAGGCGCGCATTGCGGCCCGCCCTCCCCCACCTCCCTCTATCGGGGGCGCTTCGCCCCGTCGCCCAGCGGTCCCCTGCACCTGGGCTCCCTGCTCACGGCGTTGGCCAGCTACCTGGATGCCCGCGCGCAGGGCGGCGAGTGGCGCCTGCGCATCGACGACCTCGACCCCTACCGGACCCGTCCCGGCGCGGTCGACCGGATCCTGGCCAGCCTTGAAGCACTGGGCCTGCACTGGGACGGCGCACCGCTGTACCAGAGCCGGCGCCTGGAACGCTACCGGGAGGCACTGGAACGGCTGCAGGCCGGGGGCTGGCTCTATGCCTGCCGCTGCTCGCGGCGCGAGCTGTCCGGCATCTATCCCGGCACCTGCCGGCAGCGGCCCGCGGCTGGCGGTACCGGCCCGCAGGCGCTGCGACTGATGGTGCCGGATGCCAGCTATGCCTTCGAGGATCACGTGCAGGGCCGCGTGCGCCAGTCGCTGGCCCGGGAGGTCGGCGATTTCGTGCTGTTCCGCCGTGACGGCGCCTTTGCCTACCATCTGGCCACGGTCGTCGACGACGCCGAACAAGGCGTGACGACCATCCTGCGCGGCCAGGACCTGCTGGCTGCCACACCGCGGCAGATCTGCCTGCAACAGCTGCTCGACCTGCCGACGCCCGATTATGTGCACACGCCGCTGCTGGTCGATGCCGAAGGCCGCAAGCTGAGCAAGCGCCGACTGTCGCCGGAGGCCGAGACCCGTCGCCCCGGACGCCTGCTGGCCCACCTGTTGACCTGGCTGCGGCAGCCGTTGCCCGCCGGGCTGCTGGCCGCCCCGCCCGGCGAGATCCTGGCGTGGGCGGTGGCGAACTGGCGGCTCGAGCGGCTGCGGGGTATCGGACCGATCGTGGTCGATGAAACCGCCCTGGACCCATGACGCATTACCTGACCATCCTGCTTGGCACCCTGCTGGTCAACAACCTGGTGGTCGCCAAGTTTCTCGGGCTCTGCCCGCTCATGGGCGTTTCCCGGCGACGGCAGACGGCCCTCGGCATGGGGCTGGCGACGACCTTCGTGCTGACCCTGGCGGCCGTGCTCAGCCACGCGGTGAACCGCTACCTGCTGGTGCCGCTCGATGCCGGCTATCTCAGAACCATCGCCTTCATCGTCCTCATCGCCGGCCTGGTGCAGCTGACCGAGCAATTGCTGCGACGTTTCCACCCGCTGCTGCATCAGGCCATGGGCATCTATCTGCCGCTGATCACCACCAATTGCGCCGTGCTGGGCGTGGCCCTGCTGAACGCGCAGGCCGCCCATGACGCGCTGGAATCTCTTTGCTACGGGCTCGGCGCCGCGCTGGGCTTCACCCTGGTGCTGGTCCTGTTCGCCGGGCTGCGGGAACGCCTGGAGACGGCCGACGTGCCGGCGCCGTTCCGCGGCAACGCCATCGGCCTGATCACGGCCGGCATCGTGGCGGTCGCCTTCATGGGCTTTGCCGGCCTGGTCCGGAGCTGAGGCGGATGCTCGCGGTGCTTGCCCTCGGCCTGCTTCTGGCGGTGGTCGGTCTGCTGCTGGGCTGGTCGGAACAGCGGCTGCGGATCGTGGACAATCCGCTGGGCGAACGCATCAACGCATTGCTGCCGCAGATCCAGTGCGGCCAGTGCGGCTATCCCGGCTGCCGGCCCTACGCCGATGCCATCGCCCGCGGCGAGGCCGACATCAACCAGTGCCCGCCGGGTGGCGACCGCTGCGTCGC
The DNA here is from genome assembly GCF_054657115.1 of Methyloparacoccus murrellii. Classification (NCBI taxonomy): domain Bacteria; kingdom Pseudomonadati; phylum Pseudomonadota; class Gammaproteobacteria; order Methylococcales; family Methylococcaceae; genus Methyloparacoccus; species Methyloparacoccus murrellii. Next base: position 19,375 of record NZ_BAAHXD010000030.1, read on the forward strand.
CGGGCTGGCCGAGCTGCTGGGCCGCGAACCGAAACCGCTGGACCCGGCCTTCGGGCCGGAACAGCCGCCGGCGGTGGCCTTCATCGACGAAACCCGCTGCATCGGTTGCGCGCTGTGCCTGCCGGCCTGCCCGGTGGACGCCATCGTCGGTGCGCCGAAGTTCCTGCACACCGTCATCGCCGCCGAATGCACCGGCTGCGACCTGTGCGTGCCGGCCTGTCCGGTCGACTGCATCGAGATGCGTCCGCTCGGCGCCGCGCCGGCCTGGCGCGACGGGGGAATGTCGCCATGAGCCGGCGTCATCCGCTGGCGGGGCGTTTCCCGGGTGGCTGCCACTTGCAACCGCGCAAGGCGCCGGCGAACGCCCGCCCGATCGGCACGGCCGGCCTGCCCGGGCGGCTGGTCTACCCGCTGCGCCAGCGTGATGGCAACCTCGCCAAACCTTGCGTCGCCCCCGGCGATACCGTCCGGCGCGGCGACCGGCTGGCCGGCGGCAGCCATCCTCTGGACCCGCCGATCCACGCCGCCACCTCCGGCACCCTCGTCGCCATCGTCCAGCATCCGCAGCCCTTCCGCGAAGCACCGGAGGGCCCCTGCCTGGTCCTCGCCGCCGACGGCGAGGACAGGCCGGCCCCGCCCCTGCCGCCGCTGGACCCGCAGCGCTGCACGCGGGAGGCGCTGATCCGGCGCGCCCAGGACGCCGGCATCACCGGCCATGGCGGGGCGGTATTCCCGACCGCGGCCAAGCTGGCGGCGAATCCGGCAGGAGCGCACACCCTGATCGTCAACGGCGTCGAGTGCGAACCCTACCTCAGCTGCGACGACCGGTTGCTGCGGGAGCGCGCCGAGGCGGTGGCGCGCGGCGCGGCGCTGCTGCAGCGCTGTTTCGGCGTGGAGCTGGCCGTGATCGCGGTCGAGGCGGACATGCCCGAGGCGCTGGCCAGCCTCGAACAAACCCTGGACCGGCTGGGACTCCGGCAGCTGCGGGTGGCGGTCGTGCCGGCACGCTACCCGGCCGGCAGCGAACGCCAGCTGATCCAGACCCTGACGGGCCGCGAGATTCCCGCCGCCGGCCGGCCCGCCGACCTCGGCATCCTGTCGCTGAACGCCGCCACCTGCGCCGCACTGCAGCGCGCCGCCGTGCTGGGCGAGATCCCGGTCTCGCGCATCGTCACGGTCGCGGGTGGCGGCGTTCGCCAGCCACAGAACCTGGAGGTGCGTTTCGGCACGCCGCTGGCCCACCTGATCGCGGCCTGCGGCGGGCCGGCCGGGCCGGTCGAGCGGCTGCTGATCGGCGGACCGTTGACCGGCTATCCGGCGGCATCGGATGCCGTGCCGGTCAGTCCCTCGGTCAACGCGGTGCTGGTCGCCGCACCGGGCGAACTGCCGGCGGTCCATGCACCCGAACCCTGCATCCGCTGCGGTGCCTGCACCGAGGTCTGCCCCGCCCGGCTGCTGCCGGAGGAACTCTTCAGGATCCTGTCGGGTGGCCGCCAGCGACCGGATGCCGGGCGCGCCGTGCTGGACTGCATCGAGTGCGGCCTCTGCGATGCCGTCTGCCCCAGCCATATTCCCCTGGTCGCGCACTTCCGCCGGGGGAAGGCAGCCCTGCACGCCGAACGGCTGGCGCGGGCACGGGCGGAGCAGGCCCGGCAACGCCACGAGGCCCGGCTGGCGCGCAAAGCCCGGGAACAGGCCGAACGCGAGCAGGCGACCCAGCGGCGGCGTTCGCAGCTGGCACAGGGCGGCTCGCCGAACATCCAGGCGGCTCTGGCCCGTGCCCGGCAGAAACGTGCCGGAACCGCGCCAGCCCCGGAGGACACCGATGACAACCGCTGAAACCATCATCGCCACGCCGCCCGGCACCGGCAGCGTGCGTGGCGTCATGGGCGCCGTGCTGCTGGCGCTGGTGCCGGGGCTGGCCGTGCAGTGCGGGTTCTTCGGTCCCGCCGTGCTGGTGCAGATCGTCCTGGCCCTGGCGACCGCCTGGCTGGCCGAGGCCGCCGCCCTGCGGCTGCGCGGGCGGCCGCTCCGGCCGGCGCTCGGCGACCTCAGCGTCAGCGTGACAGGCGTGCTGCTGGCGCTCGCCATCCCTTGCCTGGCCCCGGCCTGGGTCATCGTGGTCGGCACCCTGTTCGCGGTGCTGTTCGGCAAGCAGGTGTACGGCGGACTGGGCTGCAACCCCTTCAATCCGGCCATGTTGGGCTACGCGGTGCTGCTGATCGCCTTCCCGCGCGAGATGACCCGCTGGCCCGTGCCGCTGGACTGGCTGCCATCCGCGGCCGGCATGGATCGGGGTCTGGCGGCGGTGTTCGGCCAGTTCGGCGGCGAGAAGCTGGACGCGCTGGCGCGGGCGACGCCGCTGGATGTCCTGCGCACCGAACTCAGCCGTGGCGCGCTGCCCCGGCGCGACGACAGCCTGGCCGGCCTGATGCCCTGGGCCTGGAGCAATCTCGCCTACCTGGCCGGCGGCCTGTGGCTGTGGCGGCGGCGGATACTTGACGGTCGCTTGCCGGCCGCCATGCTGGCCATGCTCGCGCTCTGCGCCCTGGCCAGCTATCTGGCCGATGACGCCCGCTATCCGTCGCCGCTGTTCCACCTGCTGGGCGGCGGTACGCTGCTGGCCGCCTTCTTCATCGCCACCGACCCGGTCAGCGCGCCTGCGACACCGCGCGGGCGACTGCTGCATGGGGCCGGCATCGGGCTGCTGGCATACGTCATCCGGACCTTCGGCGGCTATCCCGACGGCATCGCCTTCGCCGTGCTGCTGATGAATTTCGCGGCACCGACGCTGGACCACTGGACCCGCCCACGGGTCTACGGGCACGACCGGTGAACCGCGCCTGGCTGATCGAGCGGATAACCCGGCAGCCGGCCTGGCAACTGGGCGGCCTGGGACTGCTGGCGATGGGGGCGCTGTGGCTTTTGCAGGCGCTGACCGCCGACCGCATCGCGGCCCATGCCGAAGCCCGGCTGCGCGACACGCTGGCAAGCCTGATGCCCACCGACACCTGGGATAACGATCCGCTGCGCGATACCGGGTTCATCCGGGATGCGCGGCTGGGACAGACCGGCCCGGTCACGGTCTATCGCCTGCGCCAGCGGGGCGAGCCGGTGGCTGCGGTCCTGCCGGTGACGGCGCCCGACGGTTACAGCGGCGCGATCCGCCTGCTGGTGGCGATCCGCCCGGACGGACGACTGGCCGGCGCACGCGTGCTGGAGCACCGGGAGACGCCCGGCCTCGGCGACGGCATTGAGATCGGCAAGTCGGACTGGATTGGCCGCTTCGCCGGCCGTTCGCTGCAGGACCCGCCGCCCGGGCGCTGGGCGGTACGCCGCGACGGCGGTGACTTCGACCAGTTCGCCGGCGCCACCATCACTCCGCGGGCCGTCGTCAGGGCGCTGCGGGAGGCCCTGGCCGTATTCGCGCGCGACCGCGAGGCCATTTTTCCCGTCCCCATCCCTGCCACCGGAGCGACACCGCCATGACACCCTCCCCCGCCGTCCTGCGCGAACTGGCCCGTGAGGGTCTCTGGTCCCGCAACCCCGGGCTGGTAGCCCTGTTGGGACTCTGCCCCTTGCTGGCCGTCAGCACCACGCTGATCAACGGCCTGGCGCTGGGGCTCGCGACCACCGCCACTCTGGTGCTGTCCAACGGCCTGGTCTCGGCGCTGCGCGGCAGCGTCCTGCCGGCGATCCGGCTGCCGCTGTTCGTGCTGCTGATGGCGGCGATCGTCACCGCCGTCGATCTGGTCATGCAGGCCGGCTTTCCCGAACTGCACCGGACACTGGGGTTGTTCATCCCGCTCATCGTCACCAATTGCGCGATCCTGGCCCGCATCGAAACCTACGCCTCGCGACAGCCGGTGACCCATGCCCTGCTGGACGGGCTGTTCATGGGGCTGGGCTTCCTGCTGGTGATCGCGCTGCTGGGCGGTCTGCGGGAGCTGCTCGGTACCGGCCGGCTGCTGGCGGGCGCCGAGCAGCTGTTCGGCCCCGGGGCCGCCGGCTGGACCGTCGAGGTCATATCCGGCTACGGCGGCTTCCTGCTGGCCCTGCTGCCGCCCGGCGCCTTCTTCGGGCTGGGGCTGATGCTGGCGCTGAAGAATCGCCTCGACGCCGCTCGTCAGGCGACGACGCCCCGGGCGCGGGTGCGGCTGGTCGAGGCGCCTTTCCCCGCTGATCGGGAGCAGCCATGAACGCGGACAAACGCCGGCAGATCTTCGAGCGGCTGGCCGCCGTGATTCCGGAGCCGACCACCGAGCTGGAATACGAGACCCCGTTCGAGCTGCTGATCGCGGTGGTGCTGTCGGCGCAGGCCACCGACAAGGGTGTCAACAAGGCCACGCGCCGGCTGTTCCCGGTGGCCAGGACACCGGCGGCCATCCTGGCGCTGGGCGAGGAGGGCCTGAAGTCCTACATCAACAGCATCGGTCTGTTCAACAGCAAGGCCCGGCATATCGTGGCCCTCTGCCAGCAGCTGCTGGAGCGGCACGGCGGCGAGGTGCCACGCACCCGCGAGGCCCTGGAGGCGCTGCCGGGGGTGGGCCGCAAGACGGCCAACGTGATGCTCAACACCGCCTTCGGCGAACCGACCATCGCCGTCGACACCCACATCTTCCGCGTCGCCAATCGCACGCGGCTGGCGCCGGGCAAGACCGTCCTGGCCGTCGAGCAGCGGCTGGCGCGCACCACCCCCAGGGCGTTCCTGCGCGACGCGCACCATCTGCTGATCCTGCATGGGCGCTACACCTGCACGGCCCGCAAGCCACGCTGCGGCAGCTGCCCGATCGGCGATCTGTGCGAGTATCCCGACAAGACCGCCGGCGCCGCCCCGCCCTGAGGGCCGGCGCCGGCCGGTCACCACTCAGTAGCTCGATTCGGCCTTGCCGAGCTCCTGCTGCAGATAGAACAGCACGTCCGCCTCGTCGTACTCGGACAGCGGGGCGGAACGCACCGCGGACAGCCAGTTCATCGCCAGGTGCTGGCGCATCACGCCGGGCCGGCTCAAGGTGCCGGGATCCCATTCCTCCTGGTCGTGTATCGAGGGCGCGTTGAGCCGGCCGTCCTCGTGGCAGGAACCGCACTGGGCGTTGTAGAGCGTCAGACCGCGGTTGTAATCGGGCTGATAATGCCCGGCATCCGGCGAACCGCCGGAACAGCCGGCCAGCAGGGAGACGAACAGCAGGACAAGTGAGCGGACAGCCATGGCTTTCGACAGGGTTACGGGAAGCAGGGGCGGGACGGGTGGCCGCCGCGCGGGGTGCGCCGGCACCAGCTCAGAATACATTCATGGCCACCATGCTGATGTCGTCCATGAATACCTTGGCGGAACGGAATTCGCGCAGCTGATCGAGCAGGCTCTCCAGGGTGGTGGCGGCCGTCTGCTGCCGCAGACCGGAGAAGGCATTGCACAGGCGCTTGCAACCGAAGAACTCGCAGTGGCTGTTCTGCATCTCGGTGACGCCGTCGGTATAGAGCAGCAGCCGGTCGCCCGGCTCCAGCTGCATCTCCTCCTCGAGAAAGCGGACCTGGCGATTGACCCCGAGCACCAGGCCTTCGGCATCGAGGCCGATGCAGGTCGGGGCCGAGGCGCGCAGCAGCAAGGGCGGGTTGTGGCCAGCGCTGGCGTAGCGCAGACGCCGGGTCTTGCGGTTGTAACGCAGGTAGAACATGGTGATGAACAGGTCCGCGCCGCTGAGATCGGCGTGCAGGACCTCGTTGAGCGCGCCCAGCAGCTGGGCGGTGCTGTCGAGCTCGGCGTGGGTGCGGCGCAGTTCCGCCTTCAGGGTGCTGCGCATCTCGGCCATGATCAGGGCGGCGCCGACGCTGTGGCCGGACACGTCGGCGATGACGACATCGATGCAGTCGCCGTGCTGGAAATAGTCGTAGTAGTCGCCGCCGACCTGCGCCGCCGGCACGCAGACCCCGGCCACCTCGACATCAGACAGCCGCAGGGGCGCTTTCGGCAGCAGGGACATCTGGATCTGGCGGGCGATTTCCAGTTCGTGGCGTTCGTCCTCGGCGCGGCGGCGCTCGCTGACATCGGCGATGATGCCGATGTAGTGGGTCAGGACGCCCTGCTCGTCATGCACGGGCGACAGCAGCAGTTCGTTCCAGAAGCCGGTGCCGTCCTTGCGGTAGTTGCGGATGATGACCTCGCAGGAACCGCCGCTGTCGAGCGCTTGGCGGATCTTCTCGCGGGCGGCGGCATCGGTGCCACGTCCCTGCAGGAGACGGAGGCTGTTGCCGAGCAGCTCGCTCTCGTCGTAGCCGGTGATCCGGCACAGGGCCGAGTTGACGTAGATGTTGGGGAAGTACGGAGTGCGCGCGTCGGCGATGGCGATGCCGACGCTGGCGGCCTCGATGGCGCGCTCGCGCAGGCGCAGGGCGTCCTCGCTGCGCTTGCGCTCGGTGATGTCCATGTCAACGCCCCGCCAGCGCTGGGTTTCACCCTTGTCGTCGGCGATCGGCACGCCGGAGGATTCGGTGAAGACCTCGTGGCCGTCGCGATGGCGGTAGTGGTTGATGAGCCGCTTGAAGGGCCCCTTGACGCGCTCGGCCGGCGGCAGGGTGCTGGACCAGAGGTGGCGGTCGGCCTCGGTCAGGAGGTCGAGATAATGCTTGCCGATGATGGCCTCGGGCGGATAGCCGAGGATGTCCTCGACCGCGTCGCTGCTGTAGGTGTAGAAGCCCGCCGCATCCTGTTCCCACAGCCACTCGCCGACCATCCGGGCCACCTCGCTGAAGCGTTCCTCGCTCTCGGCCAGTGCCTCCTGGTCGCGCTTCTGCTGGGTGATGTCCTGAAAGCGCCCCAGCAGCCGCATGGCCACGCCCTGCTTGTCCTGGATCGGGGAAAACGTCACTGAGGCCCAGTAGGCCTCGCCGGTCTTGCGGCGGTCGGCCAGCTCGCCGCACCATTCCCGCACCGACAGCAGCCGCCAGCACAGCGAGGCATTGCCGGCGATGGCGGGCAGCACGGAATTGGCGGCAAACAGGTTGCGGCCGATGACCTCCTCGGCGGTGTAGCCGGTCAGCCGGGTAAAGCCGGCGTTGAGGTATTCGATCTCGCCCTTGAGACTGGTGATGAGAATGCCGGCCGGCGCCTGCTCCACCGCGCTGGACAAAAGGATCAGGCGTTCCTCGGCCTGCCGGCGCGGGCTCAGGTCGTGGATGATGCCGACGAAACGGTGCGGGCCATCGTGGCCGAGTTCGCCGACCGCCAGATAGATGGGCAACCGCCGGCCATCCTTGCGCAGGGCGACAACCTCGCGGCCTTCGCCGATGATGTGCGGCTCGCCGGTGGCGCAATAGCGGCGCAGGTAGCCGTCGTGACGGTCATGCTCCGGCGACGGCATGAGCATGTTGATGCTGTGGCCGATCAGTTCCTCGCGACGGTAGCCGAACAACTGGGTAACGGCCGGGTTGACGAGCTGGATGATGCCGTGCTCGTCGATGACGATGACGCTGTCGGTGATGGTGTCGACAATGGCGCGGAAATGCGCTTCCACATCGCAGAACTGGGCATCCTCGTCCTCCAGCGCCAGCAGCCAGCGCCAGGCGCCGGGGCCGGCGTTGCGCGCCAGACGGGCCTGGAACCTGGCGCGCTCGCCGTCGGGCAGGGTCAGTTCGATCTCGCCCAGGCAGCGGGGCCCGGCGGCGTCGAAATGTTCGGCGGCCAGCCGTTGGGCCGCGAAGCCCAGCCGCCCCAGCAGGTCTTCGCCCGGCACCGGGTGATCCGCCAGGCCCAGTCGCTGGCATGCGCTGCTGCTGGCGGCCAGCAGACGACCCTGCTCGTCGAGCACGAACAGCAGCGTGTCGCTGATGGACAGCAGCGCCCGGGTCAGTGCATCCAGCCCGACGGCCGCCGGAGGGGCCGAGACCTGCGCCATGGGACGGTTACCGCCCGCCGGTCAGGGCGCCCTCGGCGCTGCCGCCGGCAGGCGGGTCCGCTCCTCGGGCAGCTTGCGGCTCATGTCGAAGAAGGGTCCGTAGGTGGTATCGGTGCCGAACTGCTGCCACGGGTAGGCGGGATGGGTGATCGGCTGCGACGGTACCGGGAAGGTGATGAAATCCAGGGTTCCGGCCAGGAGACGGCCGAGGGTGTGCAAGGTGCCCTTGAGGACCCCGCCGGTGGCACCCAGCAGCACGTTCACCTCGTTCGAGGTGTTGATGACGTTCTTGGGCAATTCGGCCAGCCCGAAAGCCATGTTGGTAATGCCCGAGGCCAGCTTGGTGCGGACCATCTCGCCATAGGTGGCCTCCTCGGCCAGGGCGGGCTGGCCCATGCCCAGGGCCAGCAGCAGGGGCAAACGGGAAATCCAGGTGCGCACGCGGTCGACTCCATGGTGGTGGACGGGAAAGGCGCAACACGGGGATACGCCGGCGGGCAATTATGCTTGATATCGGGACGAATCTCGAAACCCGGCCGGCGGAAGGGGCCGGACGCCCGATCGCGGCACAGAAAAAAGCCGCCGGGCACGCAGGGCGCCCGGCGGCTTTGCGAGCGTCCGCGGACGCCGGCTCAGCCAGCGAAATTGGCAGCGACGAAGTCCCAGTTGATGACGCCGAAGAAATCCTCCACGTACTTGGGACGCGCGTTGCGGTAGACGATGTAGTAGGCGTGCTCCCAGACATCGCAGGTCAGCAGCGGCGTCTGGCCACTGGTCAGCGGGCAGCCGGCGTTGCCGGTGCTCACCAGCGCCAGACTGCCGTCGGCATTCCTGACCAGCCAGGCCCAGCCGGAACCGAAGGTGGTGACGGCGCACTTGGTGAACGCTTCCTTGAACGCATCGAAGGAGCCGAAGGCCTTGTCGATGGCCTCGGCCAGCGCGCCGGTCGGCTGACCGCCACCGTTCGGCTTCATGCAGCTCCAGTAGAAGGTGTGGTTCCAGACCTGGGCGGCGTTGTTGAAGATACCGCCGGAGGACTTGCGGACAATCTCCTCGAGCGGGAGATCCTCGAACTCGGTACCGACAATCAGGTTGTTGAGGTTGGTGACGTAGGCCTGGTGGTGCTTGCCGTAGTGGTATTCCAGCGTCTCCGCGGTGATGAAAGGCTCCAGTGCGGTTTTCTCGTAGGGCAAGGGGGGCAGCTCGTGCTTCATGCAAACTCCATCTCGATCGTCGATTGAATACCGCCGGCGATCGCCGGCAGGGTTGATGACGCAATCCCTAGTGAATTGCTATGGAATCAGTCTACCATCCGTGGCCGGACGGGCAAAGTCGGGCAGCATGACGGTTACCGGGCCGGACGCCCCGGACATCGGGCCGCGGGCCGCGGGCCGGGAAGCTGGCGCCGATCCCGGGCCCGCGCGCATGGCGCCGCGACACCGGACCGCCGGGCAAAAAAAGAGCTTCCAGGGGAAGCTCTCGTCTCGTCGGCGACCAAGGGCCGCAATCCGTCGGTCGTTCATGGCTCATCCATCATGATCGGACGTGTCGAATACACAGCGGGGAGTGACCTCAGATATTGCGGTCGCGGTCCCAGCGCTGCACCTCGGCCTTCCAGCGGCCATCGGACTGTTGCCTGAGCACGCTGTAGATGACGCCGCCGTAGCGGTACTTCATCGTCTGCGGGCGGACACTCGGCATGCTCTTGACATCCGAGAACCGGATCCGGGTGACGATCGTGTCGTCGAGCTCGCGCCGGACGTCGAGCACGTCCATGGCATAGGCGCCCTGCCGCATGAGCTGCTGCCAGAAATCGCGGATCTGGCCGGCCCCGTGGGCAACCGTGCCGTTGGGCTGCAACAGCAGGGCATCGTCGGCATACAGGGACAGCACATCCTCGACACGGCCCTGCGCGAATGCCGCATTCCACTGCGCCGCCGCCGCCTCCGCGATCTGGCGGGCGGCCGGCTCGGTCTCGGCCCGGGCAGCCCCTGCGATAGTGACTAAAGCAAGTAATAGTCCTAAAGTACGCTGCATGGTAAACCTCCATCGGTGTCGACCTCGGGTCGAGGTCGTGGTACATGACAACACTATCGGTTTACAATATCCAATAAAGATTGCTGATTGTTTCTATAAACAACAACAATAGTCTGACCTGTCGAGATGGATAAACTGACAAGCATGCTGGTCTTCAGCAAGGTTGCCAAGGCCGGCAGCTTTGCCGCCGCGGCCAAGGAACTGGGCCTGTCGCGCGCCATGGCGACAAAACACGTCATGCAGCTGGAAAACGGCCTGGGCATCCGGCTGCTGAACCGCACCACCCGCAACCTCAACCTCACGGAAGTGGGCGCGGTCTACCTGGAGCGCTGCCGGCAAATTCTCGACGACATGGAAGAGATGGAGCTCGCCGTCACCCGCTTGCAGACCGAGCCACGCGGCCTGCTCAAGGTCTGCGCCACCCCCTTTTTCGGCTCCTATCACCTGGCCCCCGCCATCGGCGCCTACATGGAGGTCTACCCCGACGTGCACGTGGAGCTGAGCCTGCAGACCGGCAGCATCGACCTGATCGAGGAGGGCTACGACCTGGCCATCCAGCTCGACGAGTTGCAGGATTCCAGCCTGATCGCGCGCTCGCTCGGCACCTCGCAGCGGGTGGTCTGCGGATCGCCGGCCTATTTCAGCCGGCATGGGGTGCCGAGGACGCCGGAGGAACTGCGCCAGCACAACTGCCTGATCAACATGAGCATGGCGCCGCGCGATCACTGGCAGTTCAACATTCCCGGCGGCGAGACCACCGTGATCAAGGTCGGCGGCACCATGCAGGCCAACGTCGCCGATGCCCTGCGTATCGCGGCACTCAGCGGTCTGGGACTGGTCATACTGCCGACCTACATGGTCGGGCAGGACATCCGCAGGAACCGCCTGCAGGCGGTGCTGACGGAATACGTGCCCGCCCCGCTGGAAATCCACGCCGTCTATCCGCACCGCAAGCACCTGTCGGCCAAGGTGCGGACCTTCGTGGATTTCCTGCATGAACGCTTCCACCCGAAGCCCTACTGGGAAGAGTGGGCCCAGGACCAGTTGCAAGAAGCCTGATGCCGGAGAATGGCGCGATGAACGAGAGAGACGCCTTGCTGCTCGCCTTCAAGGAAATGCTGACACTGTTCGCCCTGCTGGCCGGCATGGGCACCCTGGTCGCCGGACGCTACCTGGCGGCGGTGGTCATCCTCAGCATCGCCGGCCTGCTCTATTTCGAGGCCCCGATCAGCCGTCTGCGGCGGAAACTGCTGGGCTGGTGAACGGTAACCGCTCCCATCTGGAAATCGAGCGCAAGTTCCTGGTGCGCTCGGAGGCCTGGCGGACCGAGGCCAGATGCGCCACCCGCATGCGCCAGGGCTATCTCAACCACGAGCAGCACTGCTCGGTGCGTGTGCGCATCGCCGGAGACAGCGCCTGGCTGAACCTCAAGGGCGTCACCATCGGCGCGCAGCGGCTCGAGTTCGACTACCCCATCCCGCTGGCGGATGCGCACCGCATGCTCGATACCCTCACCTGCAAGCCGCTGATCGAAAAAACCCGGCATCTGGTCGATGTGGGCGGGCATACCTGGGAGGTGGACGTTTTCGAAGGTGCTAACGCCGGCCTCGTGGTCGCCGAAATCGAGCTGGACGATCCTGACGAGCCCTTCGAGAAACCCGCCTGGGTCGGCGAGGAAGTTACCCACGACCCGCGCTACTACAACACCTGCTTGGCCTCCCATCCCTATCGCGACTGGCGCGACCCGCCATCCGCATGCGACTGACCCGGGGACAGTTCCTCTGGCTGGCCAGCGTCTTCGAACTGGGCCTGGTGGTGCTGGCCTACGCGCTCGGCGGGTTGCTGGACATCGACCCCGTGGCGGCGCTGCGCGTCGACGCGACCGGTCTGTTCTGGGGCGCCCTCGGCACATTGCCGCTCTATGGTCTGTTCCTGCTGTCCGACCGGCTGGATGCCACCCGCGAGATCCGGCGTTTCCTGATCGACAAGATGGGACCCTTGCTGGCTGCGTGCAGCGGACCGGAACTGCTCTACCTGGGACTCCTGGCCGGCATCACCGAGGAAATCCTGTTCCGCGGGCTGCTGCAACCCTGGCTGGAGCTCGACTGGGGCTGGCTGGGCGGGCTCGTCTTCAGCAACCTTGCCTTCGCCCTGGTCCACTGGATCACGCCGGTCTACGCGCTGCTGGCCGGGGTGTGCGGACTCTACCTGGGCCTGATGCTGGACGTCGGACCGGAACGCAACCTGCTGACCCCCATCCTGATCCACGCCCTCTACGACTTTCTGGCCTTCGTCGCCGTGGCCAGCGCCTGGCGGCGGCAGCGAGCGGCATAAGTCCCGCCGGTCAGGCGGCGGAGCCAGTCCCTGCCCCGGCGATGACCGTCAGGCCGAGGCCAGCCGCGCCTCGGTTTCCCGGACTTCGCTGCCGAAGCGGTAACGGCTGGTCAAGCAATGGTCGAGCCAGCGGGACAGGAAGTAATTCAGCGACCACTTGTAGTCCAGTACCGCCTCCGGCAGCGGATCGCCGCTGAGCGCCTCATGGACCCGCGGCCGGGCGGCGTCGTTGAGCATCTCCACGGTCCGCGCGTCGAGGCAGACACGCAGCCGCACGGCCGGCTCCATCCCGGCCTCGTAACCCGCGGCAAAGTCATGGGTCAGTTCCACCACCAGCGTGAAGGGCGAACGTTCCACCACCCGCAGGTAGAGGGCCGGCTTGCCCTGCGCGGTGGCGACGGCCGCCCGCTCGCGCCGCGCGAGATCCGGCACCAGGCGGCACAGGCGGGCGTAGTTCGCTTCGCACAGCTGATGCAGGCACAGGGATTTCTCGACCGGATTGAAAACGCTCATGGACCGGCGTCAGGGCTCGGCGTAGCTGGCACAGGCGCTGGTCGTCTCCCACAGGGAGACCCGCTGCACATTCAGGCCCTGCGCCTTCACTTCCTCGTAGATCATGCGGGCAAGGCATTCCGCCGTCGGGTGTTCTTCCAGCAGCAGGAAGCGCTCGCCGGCCTGTTCCAGCGCCGGCACCAGCGGATCGTCGCGATGCAGCAACAGGTTGTGATCCAGCACGGTATCGATGTAGCGGTGCGCCACGGCGCTGATGTCGGCGAAATCGCACACCATGCCCTGTTCGTTCAGCGCCGGCGCGGCCACGGTGATCGCCGCCTTCACGCTGTGGCCATGCAGATGGCGGCATTTGCCGGGATGCGCCATGAGACGGTGCCCGTAGCAGAAATAGACGTCCTTGGTGATGGTGTACATGGGAAAAGACAAACTGGAGGAAGATCCGGGCAGGACGGGCGTCACTCGCTGCGAATGCCCTTGATGACCCCGGCGATCCGGAATTCGCCGCCGGGCTCGGCATCGCAGCGGCTGACCTCGATATAGGCCGTGAGCGGCGGCGACAGACCGCGGACGGGGGCGATACGCACTTCGGCCGCCGTGCCCGGCTTCAGTGCCCGGGGGCCACGGAAGCGGATGCCGTCGCCACTGAGGGCGATGCCCTGGCCACTGCTGGCAGCGGCTTCGGCAATGGGACGGTAGGTCACCTCGCTGTTCAGGGGCATTTCCCCCGGACTGGCGGGGAACTCATGGTTCACAGGGGTTCTCCGGACGGACATCAAAGCGCTCAATTGTAATGCAGACCCGGCGCCGGGTCTCCGCCTGGGGCGGACCAGACTTGCCTCTGGCGCCAGACCGCAACCCGCGCTCTTCGCCCGCAACAGGCCCTGTGCTATTGTTCGACGCTGGCCGGGGACCGACCGTTCCCCTGACGATTCACCCATCGCTCACGTCCAGACCATCGCATTCATGAGCAGCAAACTGCATGTCCTGACCGGCATCACCACCACCGGTACGCCCCACCTTGGCAACTACGTCGGCGCCATCCGCCCGGCCATCGAGGCCAGCCATCGGCATGATGTGCTGCCCTTCTATTTCCTGGCCGATTATCACGCCCTCATCAAGTGCCAGGACCCCGAGCGGGTGCGGCAATCGACGCTGGAAATCGCCGCCACCTGGCTGGCCCTGGGACTGGATACCGCCAACGCCGTTTTCTACCGCCAGTCCGACGTGCCGGAAATTGCCGAACTGGCCTGGCTACTCAACTGCGTCACCGCCAAGGGCCTGATGAACCGCGCCCATGCCTACAAGGCCGCCGTACAGGCGAACCAGGACAGCGGCGAGAGCGACCCGGACAAGGGCGTCACCATGGGCCTGTTCAATTATCCGGTGTTGATGGCCGCCGACATCCTGATGTTCAACGCCCACCGGGTGCCGGTCGGCCGCGATCAGGTCCAGCACATCGAGATGGCGCGCGACATCGCCGGCCGCTTCAACCATATCTATGGCGAGCACTTCGTCATCCCCGAGGCCGTCATCAGCGAGGACACCGCCACCCTGCTCGGCCTGGATGGACGCAAGATGAGCAAGAGCTACGACAACACCATTCCGCTGTTCCTGGAGGAGAAGAAGTTCCGCAAGCTCATCAACAAGATCAAGACCAACTCGCAGGAGCCGGGTGAGCCCAAGGATCCCGATAGCTGCACCCTGTTCAGCCTCTACAAGGCCTTCGCCCGGCCCGAGGAAACCGCCGCCATCCGCGTCCGCTATGCCGAGGGCATCGGCTGGGGCGAGATGAAGGGCATCCTGTTCGAATACCTCAACGACCATCTCAAGGCCGCTCGCGAGCGCTACGAGGCGCTGCTGGAAGCGCCCGGGAAAATCGAGGAGGTGCTGCAGGAAGGTGCGGCCAAGGCCCGCGCCTACAGCGGTCCGTTCATGAAGGAAATCCGCGCCAGCATCGGCATTCGTCCACTCGGCTGAGGCACCCGCATGCACATCGTCATCATCGGCTCCGGCATGGCCGGCATTCTCCTGGCCGAGGAACTGCACAAGCTGTCCCCCGACACCCGGCTGACCGTGCTGACCCGGGAAACGCATGGCTACTATTCGCGCCCCATGCTTTCCCACGGCTTTTCACGGGACGATGTGGAAACCAGGATTGTCCTGAAATCCTTCGACGCCCTCCGGGCCGAGGGCATCGAGGTGCGTGCCGGCATCGAGGTCCTGTCCATCGACCGGGCGTCCAGATCGGTCGCCTGCCGCCAGGATGGCCAGCCAGCATCCATCGGCTATGACCGACTGGTGCTGGCGCCCGGTTCGGACGCCTTCGTGCCGCCGCCGTTTCGCGGGTCCGAACAGCATTTCCGGGTCATCAACAGCCTGGACGACCTCATCGCCCTGCGCCGGGAGCGCGCGGGCATCCTGGCCGGCGGCAGGACGCCACGCTGGGCCGTCATCGGCGGCGGGCTGATCGGCTGCGAGGTCGGCTCCGATCTCGCCAAGGCCGGCGACCAGGTGGTGCTGTTCCATGCCCTGCCACGCCTCATGGAACGCCAGCTGGTGGAGGAGGATTCCGCCACCCTGCTGACGGTGCTGCAAGGCCTGGGCATCGAGGTACGCCTGAATGCCGGTGCCGAAGCCTTCGAGGCGGACGGCGACCAGTTGGCCATCCGGCTGGCCGATGAGCACATGGGCGAATTCGACGGCATCCTCGTCGCCACCGGCTTCAAGCCGCGCACGGCGCTGGCCGAGGCCGCCGGCCTCGCGATCGGGCGCGGCATCCGCGTCGACGGCTACCTGCGCACCACGGACCCGGCCATCCACGCCCTCGGCGACGCCGCCGAATGCGCCGATGGCCGCATCTATGCCTACGTCATGCCCATCCGCCAGCAGGCCCTCTGGCTGGCCCGGTTCCTCAGCGGCCAGACCGCCGATCCCTGGCAGCCACCGGTCTTCCAGCCGCGCGCCAAGGTCCATGGCTTCAGCGCGGCGCATCCCTATATCTTCTAGGGAGTCGTCAGCAGCCTGATCGGCCGCCCCCGCCAAACACCCCACGGTTCCGGATGGGCCACCTGGGAAGCGCAGTCGAGCGATCTCCCGGCCTGCTCGCATTGGGCGAATACACTGCCCTCCGGGGTCATGTGCTGCCATCGCCATTCCCCCTGCGCTTGCCGGGATGGAGCATGGCGTAACCGAAGCGGACGTCCGTCCAGCTCGAGGTAGCCGTGGGATAAGGCTGCGTCACCCAGGCCGGCAGATCCTTGACCCCCGTCAGCGGCCCGCCCGCCAGCGGGAGCGAATAATCGACCTCCGCTTCAAGGTGGGTACCGCCATTCCCAAGCACCAGCTGAGGCGGCTGTCCGGGTATTTGCGTGCTTTGCGCAAGATGAATATGACTGGACAGTATCAGGCTGTAGTTGTCCAGCAGCCCATAGGCGGCCGACTGGTTGGGGACGGACGTCCAAAGGGTGCAGGATGCCGCGCCAAGACAGAGATCGGGCGCGGTTTCATGAGCGATGCCGAAGACCGGCCGGTGGGTCAGCAACCAGGACTCGACATCCGCTTGCGGTGCCGTGAAGCCGGCTGCCTGGGCGAAGAAGGGACGGTAGGCCTCGGCCCAGTTGATGCCATAGGAAACGACATCATAATCACCACGCTTTTCCGGGCTGGCGGAATCGACGATTGCCAGGCGCAGCCGCCAGTCGGGACGAATCTTCAGGTCGGCAGACCAGCTGGGCGTAATGCTGTTGACCGGCACGGGACCGCCGGTGACGCTCGGCGCGCAGACATTGGCCGTATCCCGGCGCGGGTCGAAGAAGAGGAAATAACCGTTGCCGCCACGGCTGCACGCCTCATGATTGCCGCGCACCACCACCAGAGGGGCCGCCGCAAGCAATGGGCGCATCGGTATGAAGACGTCGGCCAGCCAGCTGTAATCCGTATCAGAGAACTTGAAGAAATCAGGCGCCGGTCCTTCGATCGGTTCCGGCGTCGAACCGCACCATTGCCACTGATCGGCCGGGCATGGTTTCTCACGGTAGAAGAAGTCCCCCAGGAACAGGACCACATGTGGCTTGCCCTCGGCAATACGTTCGGCCGTCCTGGCCAATGGCCACCTGTCGGGATTGCTGCAATCCTGCTGCCCCACCCGACAACCGGTGTCGCCCAGTACCGCCAGCCGCCTGATGCGAGACGGCATGTGCGCAGGGATATCCCGGCCCAACACCCTTGCTGCCAGCGAGTGTCTCGGTATGGCCGCCTCGCAGACCCGTACGGCGGAAAAGGCGGGATAGGTGGTATCGGGCGGCCTGCGCTCGGACATCGGCACCTTGAACCAGGCCGTGCTCCCACCGCTGCCTTTTTTCACCCGCAAGACAGGACAGGTGCCCCCGGCAGGAACGACCGCCCTGGCCAGCAAGCCGGAGGGCACCTGCGCCACTGGCGCTACCAGCGTATAGGCAACAAAGACGTTATCGACCCGCGCATCGGCGGTCGCTGTGCCCTGTGGGGCCAACACGATAGCGGCGATCGTGAACAGGGAGATTCGAGTCATGCGTTCCAGGACGGTGGACATATGCGGCTCTGCGGGTGGTGTTTCTTGGGGCGATATTGCCCGGGACAGCCAGGCGTTAGGGAGAGACGAAAACGGTTGGCGCCGTGCGAACCAGCTCTTCATTTCGGTGCGATCCTGAACACCGCGCCCACGCGCTTTTCCTCGCCCATGCTTTCGATCAGGCAGGTCTTGCCGCGGGTGGCTTGCTGGTTGGTGCGTTTATAGCAAGCCGTGCCGGTCCACTCGACGAATTGATGGTCGAGGTTTTCCTCGTAGCGCAGGGTGATCGTGATGCCCCTGGGGAAAGCCGCCTCGCACAGGCCCGGGCAGTCGATACCCGCCGGTTCGCTCCAGACCCGGTTATGTCTGGTATCGCCCAGCGCTTCGGCCCGTTGCGCCGCCTTTTCAGCCCGGCGCGCCTCCGCGGGCGTGAGGATTTCCTGGGTGCCGACGTCGACATGCAGTGTGTAGAAGTTCGGCTCGGACGGCTCGACCTCCGCCGGCTGGATGGCACTTGCCGTGCTTGCCGATGCCGCGGTGCGGCCTGAGGCAACCCTCGCGCCGGTGCCGCTCAGCGCCTGATCCCAGATGTCGCGGGCCAGCGGACCGCCGGACCAGCCCTCGTCGCAGTTGCAGCTGAGGATCTTGTCCTGGCAAGAGGCATTCACGCCCTTGTCGGAATCCCAATAGTCGTATTCCGCCTCGCCGCGCACGAAATTGCGGCGTTGGAGGATTCCGCTGATGGCGCTGGCGTCGATGCAGCCGGGCCCCTCACAGTAGCACTGAAAGGCGAGTTCGCCGGGATACACCTTGCAATCGCTGTTCTCCCGGCAGCCGGCCTTGGATTGATGGCAGGCGAAATAATAGATGCCCAGGCTGTCCGGACCCTGTGCGCGTAGCGTTTGAATGATGGCATTGCGGCCGTCGACCTGCCTGTTGCAGGCGTAGGCGCCAAAACCCTCGTAGGCCGCTTGCAACGCCACCGCCCGCTGCAGGTTCTTGCAAGCAGCCGAATCCTTGCCGGCCTGGCCGCAGGGCGCCCGATACACCTCCTGCAGCACCGACCAGAGCGGCAGGTAGCGGTAAGCGACGGGCTGATCGCCCAGGTGGGCGGCATCGATGAAATCCTGCAGATTTTTCTCGTTGAAATCTCTCAGCAGCGCCGTGCGGGTCGCGGCCGTGCCGCCGGCGATATAACGCTGATTGTTGGTGTCCTGGGTCGAGGCTTCATAGCGCTTGCCGGCATCGATGATGGCGCAGGGCCTGGCGCTCCAGCCGCCCGTGAAACCCTCCAGATCGAAACAGGCCTTCGCCTTGAGCGTATCGGTCGAGACGGTGCTGCCGGTCTTGCTGCTCACCCATTGCTGCACCCGGCTGCCGATCTGCTGCTGCACCTGCACATGCGAACCCCAGTTCTGCAGAAATTGCGTATAGCCGGCCCAGGTGAAGGATTCGCCAGCCTGTTCCGGGCTGGGCAGGGCCAGCGCCTCGAAAGCCGCCTGAAAGTTGGGGTCGAGATTGTCCGGAAACAGACAGCGGCTGGATTGATCGAAATCAATCAGCAGGTTGACCGAGGCAATGTCCAGAACCACCGACTTGAAATCCTCGGTCTGCACCGATTGATGTCCGGTGGTGGCATTGACCGTGCCACCGATATTCACCTGCTGCACCGGGAAACCGGCCTTGATCTCGACAGTGTTGTTCAGCGACTCGGTCAGCTGGCTGGCGCTCTCATGGGTGCGAAAGCTGCGAAAGCCCTCCTGATGATCGACCTGGGTAGCACAGCTGCCGATACGGGTGTCCTTGAAGACCGCTCGACCGCCACTGTTGGCCTTGGCATCCAGGAGATTGGTCACGGGGAGATAAAACGCCTTGCCGAGGCCGGGACAGAGCCCCTCCGGGCAAGGCGGAGCCACCGCGGCGGCTTGCGCCGTCAGAATGACTGAAAGCCCTGCCACCGTCGCAAACCGGCTGACGAATCGCATGAGTCCGCCCCCTCAGGAATGTGGGTAGAGGTACCGGCAGCCCCCCTGAGCGGGCTGCCGGTGAGAAAGGGGTGCCTCGAAAGAGTCCCGCCGAGAGCTCGCCTGCCGAACCAGGAATGCCTGACGGCACTTTATCGTTCCCGGCAACATCAGGAGAACAGGTACTTGATGTCCCCTCATGTCATCCTGACCGCGATGGCTCCGGCACTTGCCAGGCACCCCGGCCACTCAATTGCGCCTGCCCCAGCCGGGCGCAAAATTGGTGGAATACAGCGTCCTGGCCAGTTCCGGTGTCATGAAGTCCATGATGACCGTGCCGAAGTGGCCCGTTCTGTGGTTGATGGTGTAAAAGTCCCTGACCCTGAAGTTGAGGTTTTTCGAGAAATTATAGGGATTCGGGATGCCAAAATAGCCGCTTGAGAAATTCAGGTACCAGGGAGCCGAGGCATCCTTGACATCGGCAACCCTTGCCGACTCGGAAGCACTTGCAAACAGCCCCCACTTGTCGTTTGCCAGATAATTCTTGTAACCGTCCTGGACATAGAAGTGTCCACTTCGGGTAATGCCGACGCCATTGTCCGGCCAGCCACGGAACGCATCGATCCCGTACTGGGTGAGCGGCGCATCATAACGGCGAATCAGCACGATGCGACCGCGAACGTTGGTGTTACCGTCCTCCACCGCCAGCCGTGTGCGGGTTGTGTTGACGCCCAGGGAAGGAATCCCGTTGCCGACATACCAATACTCCGGATTCTGGTCGATATAGCGCTTGATCGTCTCTTCGAAAGGCAAACTCTCATCCATCGGGGTATCTTCTTCCTTGACGGAAATCACGACCGTTTCGGTTGGATGAGTGCGCAAGAATCCGTAGACGGTATCCAGGAATTCCCCGCAACCCTGATTGAGATAGTAAGCGCCATGATGCAGGGCGCATCCCCCCTTGACGCGTCGCCCCCGCAGATCGAGGAAGCGCACACCCGCCATCAGCTGCTCGTAAATCGACATTTGCGGTGCGCCCCTGAAATCATCGGACCTCTGGCTGGAACGATCACCCAGGCCCATGTACTGGGCGATATAGAACGGCCAGCCGGCCCAATCGTTGCCCTGGTAGGCAGCCGAATCGTGTGTTCCGGGGATGGTGATCTGGTTCAGGCGGGTGGCATCCGGCAGCTGTCCCATCCAGGCGGTGCTGGGTGCCACATCCTGCCGGATCTCGAAGAGCCGACAGGCAGGGTCGTTATTGCAGGCGTAACCCTCGAGGAGAATCTGCGGGTGCGTATCGGTCATCCTGTCGCCGTACAGGGCATTGGGATTATTGCTCGATTGAAAGGCAAACCACGCACGCCCCAAGAGCATCATGCGGGTGGGATCCCCATCGACCAGGAAGGTGAAGGCAGGGTTGCTGTAGGCATTGACTTCTTCGCGGTTACAGCGCGTCTCGCCGGGATCGATGCGCTGTCCCCTGAAGTTGTTGTCGGGGCGCGATGTGCCATCCCAATCGAAATTGTCGATACCGGTCACATCCAGCTCATGAGCCTGGGCCGTTCGGTTGCGCACGCAGAGGATAGTTTTCTGGGATGCACCCAAGGCCAGTTCCGACATCGAGAGCATGACCAGTGCCAGGGCCAAAGTTTTTTTCTTCATCATTATCTTACTAATCAGGCAAATCCGGTTTTCCAATAGCGGCAATCAGCTGTGCTCAAAGCCCACACTCACCGTCGGGACAATCCGGGGTGAACATGATTTCAATGGTTTCCTTTCTGTTCCTGCACACAACCAGCGCATCTTCACTCGGCGGGGTTTCCACATCCGGGATGGCAATACATTGCAGGGGTGACTTGATGCCCTTGCCCAGCTGGGTATTGGACAGACGCTTGGTCTTGACCATGCGGGCTGCCGCTTGGCAGCTGCTGCCCCTCACCCGCAAGTTGGTCACCACCAGACGGGGATCCGTGTCGTCACCGACCTCCACGGGGCGTGGATCGACGACGAGCGTCCCACAACTCTTCCAGTTCGCCTTGGCCGACTCGGCGGTCGTGGCGATGCTTGGCGTGTACTCGGCCACCGGCGCACCCGTTTGCCGGCTCTGCTCCAGCTGCGAGGCCGCTTCCTGATAAGCCTTGATCACCCATTCAAACGGCTTCTCGACCTCCGAAGGCGACTCGGGCTGCGCGACCGGCATAGCCGAGTTGAGCTGGGCCCGGGTTTTTCCACAATCGTTTGGGCGATCACTGGCGATCGCGCAGATGATCCTGGCGCCCCGCTCGGCACCTTCCTTGCGGATGATCTCCGCCTGCAGATTGGCCCAGGCGATGCGTGTCTGCTGTATGGCCAGGTCGACGGCGCGCTGGGCGTTGCTGATGCCGAAATACTCCAGCTGGCCACGGGGCGTCCTGGGATTGGTTACCTTGCCGGTGATGAGATTGATATCGGACTTGTCCTTGTTGTTCTGCTCATGATTCGATCGGCTTTGCTTGGCGCATGAACCATCCGGGTAGCAACCACTGGACAAGCGTTCATCCGGAAGCACGGGCAAGTCCGGGGTATCCAGGCCAAGATTCCAGAACTCGGGGGTTTTTTCCAGGCCAAGGCCTGGAATGCTTTCCCAGGAGAGCGGCCAATTCATGTTGAGATCCGCATAATTGCTATGCGAGTAGAAATCCTGCAAG
>NZ_BAAHXD010000031.1:0-41305 GCF_054657115.1 Methyloparacoccus murrellii
CGAAAGAATCGTGGGGATCAACATCAGGATTAAGAGAAAGGTTGAGAAGGAAACTGGAAATCAATGCGCGCGGTGCTGACGGTAGAGTTGATAGCGACGCCAGAACAACGCGAATCCGATCGCCAGGAAGCTGCCAGCGACAACGCCACCGGCCACTGCGGGGATCAGCATGGTCTTTCTGCTGACCGATCGGCTTACGACCGGCAACTGGTAGGTATAGCGATTCTTGATACCGATCAAATCCGTCCTGATAGCTTCGATGGCCGCCTGGCGGATAATACCCTTATCCGCAATCGCGGCACGGAGGCGTTGTTCTACCTCTCAGCATTAGCCCAATCGCCTCACCCCAGCACCGCCAGCATGACGGCGCCGGCCTTGAGGACAGCCGTGGCGGGAACGCCCACGCGCAGTCCCAGGGACTCGCAGCTTTCGCGGGTGATGGACGCCACCACGGTTTCGCCGCCTGGCAGGGTGATGGATACCTCGGTGTTCACCGCGCCCGGCATCAGCCGTGACACCGTGCCGCTCAGTTGGTTGCGGGCCGACAGGCGGCAGCCTTCGAGATCGGTGAACACCATGACCATGGACGCCTTGACCAGCGCGACGACATCCTTGCCATAGGACAGTTCCAGCCAGCGGGCGGACTCGTTGGTAATGGCGGCGACCAGGGTTGCCCCGCCCTGCAGGGTGAGGGTGACCTCTGCCGTGACGGCACCCAGGTTGAGGCTGGCGACCTTGCCGGCCCATTGGTTGCGCGCGCTGGATTTCATGAAGAGTCTCCTGAACCATTGAAGTATGACCGGATCATGGCGCAACTCCTCGTTGAGCCGATCCAGGAAGCATTGCTTTTCCGCCTGCAAGCGGGTGAAGGCGAGCAACAGGGTCTTGCCGGTCGCCGTCAGGCGGGTGCCGCCGCCGTCACGCCCTCCCGTCGTCCGCGCCAGGAGCGGGCGGGGGGAAAGATTGCCGGCGCGCTCGATCATGTCCCAGGCGCCCTTGTAGCTGAGCCCCACCGTCCGTGCCGCGGCGCTGATCGAGCCGGTGCTGTCGATGGCCGCCAGCAGCTGGAACAGGCGTTCGTGGAGCCCTCCGCCGAGGATCAGTTCCGCCTCGACCAGCCGGGGGGCCGGAACGACGGCGGTGTCCTCCGCCTCATCCTCGAGGGGGTGCGATAGCTTGATGGTTTCCATGCCAGGCGGCTGCGGTCAAGAGGATCGGGTATCGGTCATGAAGCTTACCGCCTTAATCATGGCATAAACCGTCTGACCGGCCTGCAGATTCAGTGCGTGAGCGGATTTACGGGTAATCCGCGCCAGCAGGATCGCCTCCCCGGCCCGCAGGCGCACGAGCCGGTGCGCGGCGATGTCGGTTTCCTCCAGCGACAGCACTTGCGCCGGCAGGCAGTTGAGAATGCTGGTCCGCAACGGCCGCTCCAGCGCCAGGCCGACATCCTCCGGCAGGATGCGACAGCGCACCGGACTGCCGGGCGCCTCGAGCCGGCGCGCCACCCACAGGGCGCCGCCGCTGAAATCGAGGCAGCTGAGATCGTTGTCCGCATCGTGGCAGCGCAGACGGGTTTCGAGCACCGTGCCGATCTCGATGCCGGGGCCTCCCGCTGACGGCATATCACCCAGCACCGCGCCCAGGGGACCGGCGACACGCACCCGTCCCTGTGCCAGCACGACCAGATGGTCGGCCAGCCGCGCAACTTCCTCGGGCGCGTGGCTGACATACAGGACCGGGATCGCCAGGGTCCGGTGCAGGGTTTCCAGATAGGGCAGCAGCTCGCGCTTGCGGGCACCGTCCAGGGCGGCGAGCGGCTCGTCCATCAGCAGGATGCGGGGATTCACTGCCAGGGCCCGGGCGATGGCGACACGTTGCCGTTCGCCGCCGGACAGCCGGTCGGGACGCCGTTCCAGCAGATGTGCGATGCCGAGCAGTTCGACGGCCTGTTCCAGCGAGACGCGCTGCCCGGTTCCGCTGCGCCGCTGCCCATAGCGCAGATTGCCGAGCACGCTCAGGTGCGGGAACAGGCTGGGCTCCTGAAAGACATAGCCCAGCGGACGCCGGTGCGGCGGCAGCCAGCGGCGACCCTCCTGCCAGACGTCGCCGTTGACCCGCAAGCGCCCGTCCGGCGCGCGATCGAGGCCGGCGATGCAGCGCAGCAGGGTGGTCTTGCCCGAACCCGAGGGCCCATACAGCGCCGTCACACCCTGGCCCGGCAGATCCAGGTCGACATCCAGCCGGAAGCCGGGCCAGTCGAGCCGGAAGCGCGCTTGCAGACTCACGGCATCAACGCCGGCCGGCGGGTTGGCGCCAGACCTGAAGCGCCAGCAGCACGAGGAATGAGAAGACCAGCAGCACCAGCGCCAGCCGATGGGCGTCGCCATAGGCGAGCGCCTCGACATAATCGTAGATCTGTACCGAGGCCACCCGGGTCACGCCGGGCAGGTTGCCGCCGATCATCAGGACGACGCCAAATTCGCCTACCGTGTGGGCAAAGGTCAGGATGGCGGCGGTGAGAAAGCCGCGCCAGGCCAGCGGCACCGCCACGGTCAGAAAGGCATCCAGCGGCGTGGCGCGCAGGGTGGCGGCAACTTCCAGGGGCCGCTCGCCGATGGCCTCGAAGGCCGCCTGCAGGGGCTGCACCATGAACGGCAGTGAATACAGCACCGAGGCGATCAGCAGCCCGGCGAAGCTGAACGGCAGCAGGCCAAGCCCGAGGGCCTGCGTCAGCCGGCCCAGGGGCCCCTCCGGCCCCAGGGCCAGCAACAGGTAGAAACCCAGCACCGATGGTGGCAGCACCAACGGCAGGGCCACGACGGCACCGATGACGCCTGTCCAGCGCGCCCGCGAGCGGGCCAGCCACCAGGCGAGGGGGGTGCCGATGACCAGCAGGATCGCCGTCACCAGACCGGCCAGCCTGAGCGTCAGGCGGATCGCCTGCCAATCCTCGGCCGAAAGTCCCATGCGCCGGACCGGTCAGGCACCGTCGCAGCAGGGCCTGCCTCTATCGCCGGCGGCCTGGAAGGTCATGTGCGGATTCGAGCCCACGGGGTCAGTCAAGGGAAAAGCCAGTGTGCGGAACATGCGTCAAGATGTGTGCCCGTTGCCTGCCCAATTATCCAGGCAGGCCCCGCGCCATGCCACCCCGAACGCCGGCGGGCTTGCCATCGCTCCATGCCAATGGCCCAGCCAATTCTCACGTGAAGGAGCCTGGCGCAAGAGCCCGGTTCGCCACGTCCCAT
Organism: Methyloparacoccus murrellii; assembly: GCF_054657115.1. NCBI lineage: Bacteria > Pseudomonadati > Pseudomonadota > Gammaproteobacteria > Methylococcales > Methylococcaceae > Methyloparacoccus > Methyloparacoccus murrellii. The sequence continues at coordinate 3,249 of NZ_BAAHXD010000031.1, forward strand.
GTGCCCCATCTTCCCATGTGCCACCCCTTTCCTGCGTGTCACCCTGTTCCCATGTGTGACCCAGGTCCCCATGTGCCACCCTGAGCGGCGCGAAGGGTCCCAGCCCAGGGGCACAGCCAGGCAGGTGCCGATAGACTGGGATCCTTCCGCCGCTGTCGCGGCGTCAGGATGACACTGGGGCAGGGGCTGCCCGGCTCTCTCCGTCACCATCACACTGTCACGCACAGCGGGACGGCGGGGGCACATGGGCAGACGCTCTGCCCCTCACCCTTGTAGCCGCCGGTTCCCTTGCGGTGCCTCGCCTCCGGCAGCGGTCAGGCGTCGGCGGCTGCGGCGGAGCGGCTGGCCTTCTTGCGCTCGTGCTCCAGCAGCAGCTTCTTGCGGATGCGGATGGACTTCGGCGTGACCTCCACCAGTTCATCGTCGTCGATGAATTCCAGCGCCTGCTCCAGGCTGAAGCGGATCGGTGGGGTCAGCAGGATGTTCTCGTCCGAACCGGCGGCGCGGATGTTGGTCAGCTGCTTGGCCTTGGTCGGGTTCACGACCAGATCGTTGTCGCGCGAGTGGATGCCGATGATCATGCCCTCGTAGACCTCGGTGCCGTGCTCGATGAACATCCGCCCGCGCTCCTGCAGGTTGAACAGCGCGTAGCCCAGCGCCTTGCCGGCCACCATGGAGATCATGACGCCGTTGATGCGCTGGCCGATGTCGCCCTTCTTGACCGGGCCATAGTGGTCGAACACGTGGTACAGCAGCCCGGTGCCCGAGGTCGCGGTCATGAATTCGGTCTGGAAGCCGATCAGGCCGCGCGAGGGCATCATGTATTCCAGCCGCACCCGGCCCTGCCCGTCCGGCACCATGTTCAGCAGGTCGCCCTTGCGCTCGCCGAGCTTTTCCATCACGGCGCCCTGATTGGTCTCTTCCACCTCGATGGTGACGAACTCGTAGGGTTCGCAGGATTCGCCGTCGATTTCCTTGACGATGACCTCGGGCCGCGACACGCCCAGTTCATAGCCTTCGCGGCGCATGTTCTCGATCAGGATGGAGAGATGCAGCTCGCCGCGGCCGGATACCTTGAATTTGTCCGGATCGACGGTGTCCTCGACCCGCAGGGCGACGTTGTGCAGCAGTTCGCGCTGCAGGCGCTCGCGGATCTGGCGGGAGGTGACGAACTTGCCTTCCTTGCCGGCGAAGGGGGAATTGTTGACCTGGAAGGTCATGCTGACGGTGGGTTCGTCGACGGTCAGCGGCGGCAGGGCCTCGACGGCGTCGGGCGCGCAGATGGTGTCGGAAATCTCCAGCGCGTCGATGCCGGTGAAGGCGATGATGTCGCCGGCATTGGCCTCCGGTACCTCGACGCGTTCCAGCCCCTTGAAGCCGAACACCTGCAGCAGGCGCGCATTGCGCTGGCTGCCGTCGCGGTTGACCACCACCACCGGCGAATTGGTCCGGATGCTGCCCCGCTGGATGCGGCCGATGCCGATGACGCCGACATAGGGGTTGTAGTCCAGCTGGCTGATCTGCATGCGGAAGCCGCCTTCCTGATCGACCACCGGCGGATGCACCTTGTCGACGATGGTCTGGAACAGGTAATCCATGTTGCCTTCGCGGACGTCGGGGTTATCGCCGGCATAGCCGTTCAGCGCCGAGGCATAGACGACCGGAAAGTCCAGCTGCTCCTCGGTCGCGCCGAGGCGGTCGAACAGGTCAAAGGTCTGGTCCAGCACCCAGTGCGCGCGGGCGCCGGGCCGGTCGATCTTGTTGATGACCACGATCGGCTTCAGCCCCAGGGCGAATGCCTTCTGGGTCACGAAGCGGGTCTGCGGCATGGGACCGTCGACCGCGTCCACCAGCAGCAGCACCGAATCGACCATGGACAGCACGCGCTCCACCTCGCCGCCGAAATCGGCGTGGCCGGGTGTGTCGACGATGTTGATGTGGTAATCGCGCCAGTCGATCGCGGTGTTCTTGGCCAGGATGGTGATGCCGCGCTCCTTCTCCAGCGCGTTGGAGTCCATGACCCGTTCCTCGACCTTTTCATGCGCCGCGAAGGTGCCGGATTGCTGGAGCAGCTTGTCGACCAGCGTCGTCTTGCCGTGGTCGACATGGGCGATGATGGCGATGTTGCGAAGTTTCTCGATCATGGGGAAGCGGGCCTGCGGCGGTGATGGCAAACCGGACATTATACGGGGCAAACGTGACGGCTCATAATCGGCCGGCGATTTTCGCGGGTTTACCGGGCTGCCCAGCGCCACCCGTGCCGACCCCGTCCCGGCAATGGGCGGACGGATCAGCCGCTTCCCCGGTCATCCAGGCAGCCGCGCAGGAACAGCGACACCGCCTCGCGGGCCCAGTCGTCGATTTCGCGGCGGGACGGGGTGGGCTCCAGTCCGAACTGCAAGCGCTGGTAGCGCTCGCCACGCAGGGCGTTGACGAACTGGCCGGCCAGGAAACGGGTGTCGACCGGGGCCAGAAGGCCGTTGCGCCGGTAGCACTCGAAAAACCGCGCCAGGTGCGTGATGGTGCGCTCCGGTCCCTCCGCGTAGGACTCGCGGGCGACCTCCGGCAGCTGCCGCGCCAGCGCCATGGCCTGAATCCGCAGCTGGATCAGCTCCGGCCGCGTCACGTGGTACAGGTATTCGCGGGCGAACTCCAGCAGGACCGGCTCCGGATTGCCGGGGCACCCCTCCCCGACCGGCAGGGCGGCGACGAAAAGATCGCTGTAGCCGCGGATCACCGCGCGGAACAACCCCGCCTTGCCGCCGAAATAGCGGTAGATGGTGCGCAGCGAGACGCGCGCCTCGCGCGCGATGTGCTCCAGGCTGAGGTGGCCGTAACCGTGCTGGCTGAACAGCGACAGGGCCTGCTCCAGCAGCTCGCGCCGGCGCAGCGCCTCCTCGGCCTTGCGGGGTCGGCCAGGTCGCCGGACGATTTGTCGATCCGACACCGGTGGGGTCATGGCTGAATTCCGTTTATTTCGGTTTATAATGAAATGGAACCTTACCATTTCAGACCGCACCATGACCACTCTCTCTTCCGCGGGCTGCGCGCGCCCATGCTGATCCCGCGCGTTGCCTTCCACCTGCCGGCGGCCAGCCGGTGGCTGTCCCCGCTCCTGCTGCTGTCGCTCCTGCTCGGCTGCGGTGAAGGCAAGCCCGGCGCACCCAAGGTCATGCCGCCGGTGCCGGTCAAGACTGTGCTGCCGACCTTGCGCGAGGTGCTGGAATGGGACGAGTACACCGGGCGCGTCGAGGCGATCGAAACCGTGGAAATCCGCGCCCGGGTGAGCGGCTACCTGGAGCAGGTGCGCTTCAAGGACGGGGAAAAGATCAGGAAGGGCGACCTGCTGTTCGTCATCGACCAGCGCAGCTTCATCAGCGAGCTCAAGCGCGCCCAGGCTGAGCTGGAGCGCACCCGGACCAAGCTGGAACTGGCCCGGAACGATCTCAAGCGGGCGGAGCGGCTGCGGCTTTCCAAGGCGATTTCCGACGAGGAGTACGACTCGCGCAGCAAGGGCTTGGCCGAATCCACCGCCACCCTGCACTCGGCCGAGGCAGCGGTGGAAATGGCGCGCCTGAACCTAGACTTCACGCAGATCCGCTCGCCCATCGACGGCCGCATCGGCCGCACGCTCATCAACGTCGGCAACCTTGTCAACAACGATCAGACGCTGCTGACGACGGTGGTCTCGATCGATCCCGTCTATGTCTACATCGATGCCGACGAGCGCTCGATCCTCAAGTACCGCCGCCTGGCGGCGGAGGGTCTGCGCACCCATGGCGAGCGGGGCCGCATCGTCGCCGAGCTGGGCCTGATCGACGAGAACGGCTTTCCCCACCCCGGCTATATCGACTACACCGACCCGCGCATGGATGCCGCCACGGGAACCCTGCGCGTGCGCGGGATCTTCGCCAACCCGCACGAGCTGCTGAGCCCGGGACTGTTCGCCCGTGTCCGCATTCATGGCGGCGTGCCGCATGCCGCCCTGCTGGTTCCCGACCGCGCGGTCGCCACCGACCAGGACCAGAAATACCTCTGGGTGGCGAAAACCGACGGCACGGTGGATTACCGGCGCGTGACCCTCGGCAACCGGTTCGGCTCCTTCCGCGCGATCCTGGGCGGCCTGGCGGCGGATGAGCCGGTGGTCGTCGACGGCATCGCCAAGCTGCGCCCGGGTGCGCACATCAAGGCCCAGCCGACCGACATTCCCTACGATGGCTGAGCGCCCGCTACCGCAGCACCCAGGCTGATGCACCGTTTCACGCATTTCTTCATCGACCGGCCGATCTTTGCCTCGGTCCTGTCGATCCTCATCGTGCTGGTCGGCGGGCTGGCGCTGCTGACCCTGCCGGTCGCCCAGTATCCGGAGATCGCGCCACCCAGCGTGCAGGTCCGGGCCACCTACCCCGGCGCCAATGCCCAGGTGCTGTCGGAGACCGTGGCGACGCCGCTGGAACAGGAAATCAACGGCGTCGAGGACATGCTGTACCTGTCCAGCCAGTCCTCCAACGATGGCGTCATGCAGCTGACCATCACCTTCAAGCAGGGCGCGGATCTCGACAAGGCGCAGGTGCTGGTGCAGAACCGCGTAGCCCTGGCCGAGCCGCGCCTGCCGGAGGAAGTCCGCCGCCAGGGCATCGTGGTGCGCAAGCGCAGCCCCGATCTCAGCATGGTCATCAACCTGACCTCGCCGGACCGGCGGTTCGACAACGTCTACATGACCAACTACGCGCTGTTGCAGATTCGCGATGCGCTGGCGCGCGTGCCGGGCGTCGGCGACATCACCCTGTTCGGCGGGCGCGAGTACAGCATGCGCATCTGGCTGGACCCCGGCAAGGTCGCGGCGCGCCAGCTGACCGCCATGGATGTCGTCCAGGCCATCCGCGAGCAGAACGTGCAGGTGGCCGCCGGCGTCGTGGGCGCGCCGCCGACGCAGGGCCGGACCGACTTCCAGTACACCGTCCTGACCCAGGGGCGGCTGATCGATCCCGAGGAGTTCGCCGGGATCGTCATCCGCACCGGCAGCGACGGCCAGATCACGCACCTGCGGGATGTGGGCCGGATCGAGCTGGGCGCCAAGGACTACAACTCGGAGCTGAAGCTCGACGGCGAGGACAGCGTCGGTCTCGCCATCTTCCAGATGCCGGGCTCCAACGCCATCGACACCAAGACGGCGGTGGTGGCGGAAATGGAGCGGCTCAAGCAGCGCTTCCCGGCCGGACTGGACTACGTGCTCTCCTACGACACCGTGGTGTTCGTCCAGCAGTCGATCGACAAGGTCATCACCACCCTGCTCGAGGCCATCGTGCTGGTCATCGTCGTGGTGCTGGTGTTCCTGCAGACCTGGCGGGCGACGCTGATTCCCATGCTGGCGGTGCCGGTGTCGCTGGTCGGCACCTTCGCCGCCATGGCGGCGCTGGATCTGTCGCTGAACACCCTGTCGCTGTTCGGCCTGGTGCTGGCCATCGGCATCGTCGTCGACGACGCCATCGTCGTGGTCGAAAACGTGGAGCGCAACATGGCCCTGGGCATGAACGCCCGCGACGCGACCCGCCGGGCCATGGACGAGGTCGCCAGTCCGGTCATCGCCACCTCGCTGGTGCTGGTGGCGGTCTTCGTGCCGACCACCTTCATCACCGGTGTCTCGGGTGCCTTCTACAAGCAGTTCGCGCTGACGATCTCGGTGTCGACGCTGATCTCGACCTTCAACTCGCTGACCCTGAGCCCGGCCCTGTGCGCCCTGCTGCTGGACCGCGAACACCACAACCCGGATCTGCCGACCCGCATCATCGACCGGCTGTTCGGCTGGTTCTTCCGCGGTTTCAACCGCATCTTCGAGTGGCTGGGCAACGCCTATGCCTGGACGGTCGGCCGGCTGATCCGCTTCGCCGCGCTGGTGATGGTGCTGTACCTGGCACTCAATGGCCTCAACTGGTTGGCCTTCGACAAGGTGCCGACCGGCTTCATCCCGCCCCAGGACATGGGCTATCTGATCGTCTATGCCCAGCTTCCCGATGCCGCCTCGCTGGACCGCACCGAAGCCGTCATCCGCGAGGCCAGCCGGATCATCCTCGATACCCCGGGCATTGCCCACGTCAATGCCTATGCCGGCTTCTCGGTGCTGGGCGGCGGCAACCAGTCGAATGCCGGCACGCTGTTCACCCGCCTGACCAACCCGGAGCAGCGCGCCGATCATCCCGAGCTGCAGGCCGATGTCCTGGTGAACACCCTGCAGAAGCGGCTGTCGGCGATCGACGATGCCTTCGTGGCGGTCTTCGCCCCGCCGCCGGTGCGCGGCCTGAGCACCGTCGGCGGCTTCAAGCTGCAAATCCAGGACCGGACCAACCAGGGGCCGACGGAACTGGCCCGGGTCACCAACGACATCATCGCCAAGGCCAGCGCCCTGCCGGGCATGGCGCGGGTCTTCACCACCTTCCGCGCCAGCGTGCCGCAGCTGTTCGTCGACGTGGACCGCAGCCAGGCCAAGTCGATGGGCGTGCCGCTGGCCAACGTGTTCCAGACGCTGCAAATCTACCTGGGTTCGCTGTACGTCAACGATCTCAACCTGTTCGGCCGCACCTACCAGGTGTCGGCGCAGGCGGACGCGCCGTTCCGGGCCACCCCGGAGGACATCGGCGCGCTCAAGACCCGCAACGTCAACGGCGACATGGTGCCCCTGGCCACCCTCACGGAGGTTCGCCCGACGGCCGGCCCGGACAAGATTCCGCACTACAACATCTACCCGTCGGCGGAGATCAACGGCATCACCCTGCCCGGCATCAGCAGCGGCCAGGCCATCGCCAGCATGGAAGCCCTGCTGCGCGACGAACTGCCGCCCGCCATGGCCTTCGAGTGGACCGAACTCAGTCTGCAGCAGATTCTGGCCGGCAACACCGCCGCCTTCATCTTCCCGCTCAGCGTCGTGTTCGTGTTCCTGGCGCTGGCGGCCCAGTACGAAAGCTGGTCGCTGCCGCTGGCGGTCATCCTCATCGTGCCCATGTGCCTGCTCAGCTCGCTGGCCGGGGTCTGGCTGCGCGGCATGGACAACAACATCTTCACCCAGGTCGGCTTCATCGTGCTGGTCGGCCTCGCCAGCAAGAACGCGATCCTGATCGTGGAATTCGCCAAGCGCCGCCAGGAGGCCGGCCTGGGCCGGCGCGAGGCCGCCATCGAGGCGGCGCGGCTGCGCCTGCGGCCCATCGTCATGACCTCGCTGGCCTTCATCATGGGGGTATTCCCGCTGGTCGTCTCCACCGGCGCCGGCGCCGAGGTGCGGCGCATCCTGGGCACGGCGGTGTTCAGCGGCATGCTCGGCGTGACGATCTTCGGCCTGCTGCTGACGCCGGTCTTCTACGTGGTGGTGCGTCGCTTCGTCGAGCGCCGGCGCGGGAAGGCCGCACCATGACCACCGGCGGCATCACCGTGCTGGCGCGCCTGCTCGGGCTTGCGGGGCTCGCGGCCCTGCTGAGCGCCTGCCCGGTGGGCCCCACCTACCAGCGGCCGTCACTGGACCCGGGATCGGCCTTCGGCAACCAGGACGAGCAGGAATACGACCTGCGGGAAGCCGATCGGAACTGGTGGCGGCAATTCGACGATCCCCGGCTCACGCAGCTGATCGCACTGGCGGTGCGCAACAACTATGACCTCAAAATGGCCGAGGCCAACCTGCGCGAGGCGCGGGCGCTGTTCCTGGATGCCGGCCTGAATCTGCTGCCGCACGCCAACGCGCACGGCAACTTCACCACCCTGCGGCGCAGCTTCGACGCGCTCAACCGCCGCGACTTCGTGCCGCGCGGGCTGGACCTCTACACCCTTGGCTTCGACACCTGGTGGGAAGTCGACATCTGGGGCCGCATCCGCCGCGACGTGCAGTCCAAGGAGGCGGAGATCGAATCCGCCGAGGCCAATCGCCGCTATCTGACGCTCAGCATCATCGCCGAACTGGCCCGCAACTACGTCGAGATGCGCGGCCACCAGAACCAGCTGGCGGTCGACCGGCGCAACGCGGAAAACCAGAAGGCCACCTGGGATCTCACCATCGCCCGCCAGGAAGCCGGCATCGGCACCGAGTTCGACACCCAGCGCGCCAAGGCCCAGTACGACACCACCCTGGCGATGATCCCGCCGCTCGACAGCCTGGTGCGGCAGGACATCCACCGCATCTCGGTGCTGACCGGGCAGATTCCCTCCGCCCTGCTCAAGGAGCTGACCGAGCCCGCGCCCATTCCCGAGGCGCCGTCGCTGATCCATATCGGCAAGCCGGCCGACCTGCTGCGGCGGCGTCCCGACATCCAGTCGGCCGAACGGCAGCTGGCCGGCGCCACCGCGCGGATCGGCGTCGCCATGGCCGACCTGTTCCCGCGCGTGACCTTCGTCGGCGCCTTCAACCTGGAATCCAGCAGCATCACCGGGCTGGGCGCGCCGGGCACCAGCGCCTACAACATGGGGCCGCGCATCACCTGGCCGGCATTCGAGCTGGGCCAGGTGTACGCCCGCATCAAGGCCGCCGAAGCCAATGCCGATACCTACCTGGCCAACTACCAGCAGGTCGTGCTCAACGCGCTGGAGGAAACCGAGAACGCGCTGCTCGTCTACGACCGGCTGCGCGATCGCCAGGCCCTGCTGAAGACCGCCGCCGAGGCCAGCACCAAGGCCTATGAAATCGCCAATGTCCGCTTCGAGGAGGGGGTCGAGGACTTCCTCAACCTGCTGGATACCGAGCGGCGCCTGCTGCTGGACCAGCGCGAGTACGCGCAGAGCCAGACCGCCACGGCGGCGGCCCTGATCGGCATCTACAAGGCGCTGGGCGGCGGCTGGGAAGTCTTCCAGACCCTGGAGGACGCCAAGCGGCCGGTCGAGGATGTCTTCACGCCCTAGCCTGCCCGCCGCATTCCCGCCAGAAACCTTGCCACCCGCCCAGGAGACCCGACATGCTTGACGAGTTGCTTACCGAAGTCGACAGCGAGGACCGGGTCATCGGCCCCCGGGCGCGCGGCGAGATCCATCGCCTGGGACTGCGGCACCGGTCCGTGCACATCCTGGTCTTCAATCCCCGCGGCGAGCTGTTCCTGCAGCAGCGTGCCGCCAGCAAGGACATCAATCCGGGGCTGTGGGATACCTCCGCCGCCGGCCATGTCGACCATGGCGAAAGCTACGATGCCTGCGCCCGGCGGGAGCTCCGGGAGGAACTGGGCATCGAGGCGCCCGACCTGCCCGCGCCCCTGTTCAAGCTGCCCGCCTCGGCCCTGACCGGCTGGGAATTCGTAGAGGTCTACCGCCTCGTCCATGCCGGCGAGCTGCGGCTCAACGCCGACGAAATCGCCGCGGGCGCCTGGCTGTCACCGGCCGAGGTCGACCGCCGCAACCGCTCCGGCACCGCCGGGCTGACCGCTTCCTTCCGCCTGATCTGGACCCGCTACCGCGAGCATTTTCCGGCCTGAATCAGGCCGGCGCCGCCGGGGTGGCCAGTGCGGCCAGCAGCACCTGGAACGCCCGGCGCGTGGAGGCGAAGGCAAACCGCGCCGGGTCCACCGCGGCCGGCTCCAGCAGCACCAGCTCGGCGATGTCGTCGGCGGCCCGCAAGTGCGCCGGGTCGGCCACCGCGCCGACGAAGAACAGGTCGGCGGTCTTGTAGGGAATGTCGGCGTACAGGTAATCGTTCGGGAAGCTGGCGAGATAGCGCAAATCCCGAATCTCGACGCCCAGTTCCTCCCGGACCTCACGCCGCAGTCCCGCCTCCACGCTCTCGTCGAACTCGATGAAGCCGCCCGGCACGTCCAGGCACCCCCGACGGGGTTCCTCGGCCCGTACGCCCAGGACCAGCCGGTTGCCGGCGAACAGGAACACCGCGGCCGCGGCCGCCGTATTGAAGAAGAAGCGCAGCCCGCAGCAGGGGCACTGCAACTGGCGGTTGTCGAGAATGGCGGGGCCGGGCGTGGCGCAGCGCGGACAATAACGGAAGGCGCGCGACAGGCGCGGGTCGGTCGGGCCTGAATCAGGGATCATGGTCTGCAAGGCTGTCTTGAGGGAAATTGCCACACGCGGAGCGGCTCATAAGAACCATTCCCGCACAAGGAGGCGGTTTATTTGCTAGGCTTGCGGTTGTTTGGCCCCGGGTATCGTGCTGTAATAGTATCGACAGGGAACTACCAGGATCCCGGCCAACTGCCCAACCCCACCAGAACCGGAGTCACCGTGAAAACCTTCGAGAAACTGTTATTGGAAAACAAGGCCTGGGCGCAGGACAAGGTCACCGCCGATCCCAACTTCTTCGAGCGCCTGGCCGATGTGCAGAAACCCGATGTCCTGTGGATCGGCTGCTCGGACAGCCGGGTGCCCTCCGAAATCATCGTCAACGCGGAGCCGGGCGAGATGTTCGTCCACCGCAACATCGCCAACCAGCTCATCATGACCGACTTCAACAGCCTCAGCGTGTTGCAGTATGCCGTCGACGTGCTCAAGGTGAGCCATGTCATCGTCTGCGGACACTACAACTGCGGCGGCATCCGCGCCGCCCTGAAGAAGCAGAACCCAAGCCTGCTGATGGTCAACAAGTGGCTCAAGCACATCAAGGATGTCTACCGCCTGCATCACCAGGAACTGGAGTCGCTGTCCAGCGAGGATGACCGGGTGCATCGCCTGGTCGAGCTGAACGTCATCGAGCAGATCTACAACCTGGCGCATACCTCCATCATCCAGGCCGCCTGGAAGCGCGAGCAGCGCCCCACGCTGCACGGCTGGGTCTACGGACTGAACGACGGCATCATCAAGGAGCTGATCAACCTGCCGCCGGGCAGCGAGATCAACCCGATCTACCAGTACACCGAAGAATCGGCCTGAGCCAATTCCCCGCCGACCGCCCTCTACCGGACCAGCGCCCGGGCCGATCGCCCGGGCCAGCCCTCCACGCCCGGCGGCAACCTGCCACCTTCATGCCGGCATGAAAAACCCGCCCCCCGATGGAGGGGCGGGTTGGTCAATGCCGATCGCTCGACCGCCAGCGCGCTCAGTGCGCGGCGTCCCCCGGACCGAGCGCCCCCGCCATGGCGACTTCGTGCCCCGTGCCGGAAACCCCGGCGACATTGCGGATATGCACCGTGACGTCGCTGTCCTGCGCGGCCTTGAGGTAGTTGATGATGGCGCCGAGGATATCCTTGTCGATGAACTCGGCACGCGAACCGTCGATGATCACATGCCCGCCCGGCTCGATGCGGTCGAGCAGCTGGCGCAGCAATGCTTTGTTGAGGAAGGACACGTCCTTGCGCAGACGCAGCAGATAGTTGTTGCCGTCCTGGGTCAGGCTGATGGCCGCCTTGAAGTTCGCCCGCATGACGAAGATCAGGCCGATGACGATGCCGATGGAAATGCCCTTGAGCAGGTCGGTGATGAGAATGGCGCTGACCGTGATGATGAAGGGCAGGAACTGATCGCGTCCCCGCCGATACATGTCGAGAAAGATCGAGGGCTTGGCCAGCTTGTAGCCGGTGATCAGCAGGATGGACGCCAGCGCCGACAGCGGAATGTAGTTGATCCACTCGACCAGGAACAGGACGCTCAGCAGCAGCAGCAGGCCGTGCACCATGCTCGCCACCTTGGTGCGACCACCGGCGCTGACATTGGCCGCGCTGCGCACGATGACCGAGGTCATCGGCAGGCCGCCCAGCAGGCCGCTGACGATATTGCCGACACCCTGCGCCTTCAGCTCCTGGTTGGTGGGCGCCACACGCCGGAACGGGTCCAGCTTGTCCACCGCCTCCAGGCTCAGCAAGGTTTCCAGACTGGCGATGATGGCGATGGTGACCGCCAGCGAATAGATCTTGACGTTGGCCCACTGGGTGAAGTCCGGCATGACCAGATGGTCGACCAGGTCGCCGAGGGTCTGATGCGCCGGCAGGCTCACTAGGTGCTGCCCCTTGATTTCCAGGGGGGTACCAAGCGTCAGGATCTCGAAGGCAACGCCCCAGAGCACCGCCACCAGCGGCCCCGGCACCAGGCTCAGGACGCGGTTCTTCTTGAAGAAGGAGGTTTCCCACAGCAGCATGATGAGGATGCCGACAAAGCTGACGATGGTCGCCGCCGGCGAGATGGCCTTCAGCGCGTCGCCGATCTCGAAGAAGGTGGAGGACGGCGTCTGCGGCGAATAGGTCTCGTCGACGACGGCATCGACGCCGAAGCCGACCGCGTGCGGCAGCTGCTTCATGATGAGGATGAGCCCGATGGCGGTCAGCATGCCGCGGATGACCGCCGAGGGGAAATAGGCGCCGATGATACCGGCCCTGAGGTACCCCAGCGCCAGTTGCAGCACGCCCGCCAGCACCACGGCCAGGAGAAAGGTCTGGAAGCCGCCGACCTGCTCGATACCGTGCAGGATGATGACGGTCAGGCCCGCCGCAGGACCCGACACGCTCAATTGCGAGCCGCTGAGGAGCGATACCACCACGCCGCCGACGATGCCGGTCACGATGCCGGAGAACAGCGGCGCGCCGGAAGCCAGGGCGATGCCCAGACAGAGCGGCAACGCGACCAGGAAGACCACGACGCCGGCCGGCAGATCGTGGGACAGATTTTGCAGGTAATAAGCCAATTGCTTGCGCGCCATGGGTGGGTCCTCTCCTGACTCCAGCGAAGGGTTTCGGTACGAAACTATTTAATCAGCGAGAGTGGGGCATTGCAACCCTGTTCGCGGACGATATTCACCGATCTCGCCGAGCCCGTCGGTCATATCCACCATACGCCACATTTTGTTGCGCATGCGCCGATGCGGCGTTTCGCATCGGCGACACTTGCGCCGGTTATACTCGGACACCCCCGTCATCCGCCGCGAAATGATCATGCCGCCCATCCGGATCCGCCTCCGCATCGCCGTCCTTGTCGCACTGCTGGCGCTGCCCCTCCTCGGCCTGGCCAGGGAGGAAGCACCCTGCACGAGCCCGGACGGCATCGGTATCTGGCTGTCGCCGGCCCGCCCGGCGCCGGGCCAGCCTGTCCGGGTGATGGCGGTCATGAGCGACGCCCCTGCAGAGTCGCTGACGCTGCGGACCGCGGATGGCGCAACCCTGCCCATCGACACGATCCGGCGCGGCGGGCCGCCCTGGAGCCTGGCCGGCGAGCTGCCGCCGGGCCTGCCGGGCGACCTGCAGATCGAGGTCCGCCGCGCCGGCGAAGTGGTCGCCTGCCGCGCGATCGCCCCCCATGACGCGATCGTCGCCCCCGTGGACCTGGGGATGGGCTGGTCGAAGCCGGTGGAGGCCTTCTATTCGGCGTGGATCGAAACCCTATTCGACGCCCCGGCCAGCGAGAGCCTCAGCTTCCCGTCGCTGCAACCCGTGCTGCGCGACCCCGGGCGGAACTTCCTCCGGGATCACCTCGCGCCCGGGGAGGACAGCCGGCTGCCCGCCACGCCGGATTGCGCCGACCTGCCCTACTACCTCCGCGCCTACTTCGCCTGGAAAATCGGCCTGCCGGTGGTCTACCGGGCCTGCGACCGGGGAACCGGTAGCCGGCCGCCGCGCTGTGGACGCCCCATCATCGACGACCGCTTTACCCGCGGCAGCGCGACCGCCAGCGGCTTCAGCGCACTGATGCGACAGATCGCCGACACCGTCCACTCGGGCAGCGCCCGCACCGGCCTCGGCGACGAAAGCACCGATTTCTACCCCGTGCCGCTGGACCGGCAGGTGCTGTGGCCGGGTACGGTCTACGCCGACCCCTACGGCCACACGCTCATCATCGCCAAGTGGCTGCCGCAAGCCGGCGGCCAGCCGGGCGTGCTCTATGCCGTCGATGCGCAACCCGACAATTCGGTGGCGCGCAAACGCTTCTGGGAAGGCAATTTCCTGTTCGCCGACATCCCCAGCGCCGGGCCGGGCTTCAAGGCGTTCCGGCCCGTGGTGGGCGAGGATCGGCACTGGTGGCTGCCGGGCAACGCCCGCCTGGCGGTCGATGCCCCGCAGGCTGCCTATTCCGACCAGCAGGCCGGCATGGCCGCCGAGGACTTTTATGCCACGCTGAGCCGGCAGATCAACCCGCGCGGGCTGGCGCCCGAAGCGGCCTACGACAGCAAGCTGGATGCCCTGGTCGAGCAGCTGGAAACGCGGGTCGAGGCGGTGAACAATGGCGAGAACTACCTGCGCCGGGGCAAGGGCGGCACGATCGGCATGCCCAGGGGCGCCGCCATCTTCGAAACCCAGGGCCCGTGGGAGGATTACGCCACGCCCTCGCGCGACCTGCGCCTCCTGATCGCCCTGGATGTGCTGGCGGGGCTGCCCGGGCAGATCGTCCGCCATCCCGAGCTGTTCGACCTGGACGGCCGCAGCCCGCAGGAAGCCCGCGCCGCCATCGAGGCACGCCACGCGCGCCGGATCGCCGGGCAACGCATCACCTACACCCGCAGCGACGGCCGTCCGTTCGAGCTGTCGGTGGCCGACATCTTCGCGCGGCGGGCGGCCCTGGAAATGGGCTACAACCCCAACGACTGCGTCGAAATCCGCTGGGGCGCGCCGCCGGACGCGGACGAGATGGCAAGCTGCCGGCGCCATGCGCCCGCCGAGCAGCGCAGCCGCATGGCCCAGTACCGCCCCTGGTTCCAGAAAACCCAACGCCCACCCCGGTGACCGCCATGCCGAAGCCGTTTGTCCTGCCCTTGCTGATCCTTGCCATCGTCCTTGGTGGCGGCTGTGCCGGCAAGAAACCGGGGCCGGCGAGAGCACCCACCGGTGCGGTACCCGCGACAGCCAGCGGCAAGCCGGGGACCTACCCGCGGCTGTCGGGCCGGCAGCGGCTGCTGAAGATCGCCGGGCAGGAATGGGATTTCTTCGGCCGCCAGACGATACGCCTGGACGACTCCGGCGAGAGCATCCCGCACGTCGGCAAGTGGGAAGACGACGGCGATCCCTGGACCGGCCGGGTCGGCCTCTACTGGAGCGCGGTCGGCAAGTCCCAGCTGGACGGCAACGACTGCAAGGAGCCCTGGTCGGCCGCCTTCATCAGCTGGATCATGCGCCAGGCCGGGCTCGACAGCTGGCAGTTCCCGCCCGCCGACGCCCACTGGCATTACGTCCGCCATTTCGTCAGCCGGGCCGGCTCCCCGGACGCGGCCTTCGCCAGCCACCGCGTGGCCGAGTACTCGCCTCAGGCGGGCGATCTCATCTGCGCCACGCGCGGCAGCCACGGTTTCATCCCGGTCTATCAGGATCCCGGCGCGGTGCTCGGCGACCATACCAAGCTGCACTGCGATCTGGTCACCGAACGCCAGGGCAACACCCTGGCGGCGATCGGCGGCAATGTCCGCAACTCGGTCTCCAAGACCTGGTATCCGCTGGATGCCCAGGGCCGCCTGAAGCCGACCGAGCGGCGCCCCTGGTTCGTGGTGCTGGAAAACCGGATGGGACCGTGAGGCTCGCGCCGGCGCCGGTTTCGCGAGACAAAGGGAAGGAACGAAGGAAAGAAAGCAGGCCCGCTACCGCGTCATTGCCGCGGCGCTAGCGGACCCGTCCCGACAGCGCGCCCAGTTGCAGGCGCAGGATGTCCCGCCCCACCGGCCGGCACCAGCCAAACCCCAGTGTCGCCACCGCCAGCGAACCCAGCAAGGCCCAGGCTGCCCCGCGGGCGCCATGGTCCGGGATCAGCCATGCGCCCAGTCCCACGCAGGCCGCCAGACTGAACAGGCCCTGCTCCACCAGGTAGCGGGGCCGGTGCATCAGGGTGGCCCACTGCCCGCCCAGCAGGTTGAGCGCCAGCAGGGGCAATGCCCAGAGCAGGACCTGCACGGGGCCGCCCGCGCCGGCATATCCCTGGCCGAACGCCAGCGGCATCAGCCAGGTCGCCAGCAGGGTGCCGACGGCGGCGACCCCGGCCAGAGGCCAGAACAGCCAGCGCGTGGCGCGCGCAAAGCGTGCCCGCAGCGCCGTCCCGGACTCCCGCTGCGCCGCCGCCAGCACCGGCGCCAGCACGCTGAGGGCCAGCACCGGGCCATAGCTCAAGGCTTCCAGAATCTTCCAGCCCGCCGCATACACGCCCAGTTCCTGCGCATCGGACAGCCAGCCGAGCAGCAGCTGATCCAGCCGGCGATACAGCGCGGTCACCAGGGCCACCGCGAAGAACCAGCCGCCCTGCCGCAACAGCCGAATGACCCCATCGGCCTCCCAGCGCAGGCGAAAGGCCCGGCCCTGCGACCACAGCAGCAGCCAGAGCCCCAGCGCAATGGCCAGGGACTCGGCGGCGATCACCCAGGCAAACGCCAGAAGCCCCGCCTGCAGCTGGATCAGGCCGATGCGGGCCAGCGTGGAAACGACAAAACAGCCGGTCTTGAGGGCGACCACCGCACCGTTGCGGAGATCGGCCTGATAGTCGGACTCGATCCCGTCGGCCAGGACCGCGCCGTAGCTCAGCGACAGAATGCCCACCAGCCCCAGCCAGTCCGGCTCCGCCCGCGGCAGCCCCAGCGCGTAACCCCAGGTCAGCAGCAGGGCCAACAGCACCCCGCCCAGGCGGATGCACAAGGCCGCACTCAGCAGGCGGCCGCGGTCGGCCGGTTGCTGCACCAGATCCCGGACCAACACCGACCCCAGACCGTAGGTTGCCACCGGCAGGAAGGCGGCGATCAGCGACTGAGCATAGTTCAGCAGACCGAAGCGCTCGGGGCCGAGATAGCGGGCCACCCAGACCGTCACGAACAGCGCCGTCGCCGAGCGGATGATCCGCTCCATGCCCAGCCAACCCAGGTTGGCAAGGATGCGGCCCAGTCCCGCGCGCGGGACAGCCGGCTTTTTATCCGGGATGGCGATCATGCCTGCCCCGAATCAGGCACTGGGTCGGGTATCGCCAGGTTGCCCCCGGGGCGGCGGATCGGCTCGGGAATCCAGCTCGGCGGCAGCCAGCCCACCAGCAGGCCCAGCGCCATGATCACCGAGCGCCATTGCCGCCGCCGCAGGCGGTTGCCGGCCACACCCAGCAGGGTCAGGCGGATCAGGCCATGGCGCAGCGGCGTGTGCCGGCGGGCAAACAGCAAGCGGCTGCGCTGGAAGTAGAAGTCCATGTCGTAGCGATAGGTCTTGGCCCCGTTAGCGGTGGAAATCCCGGTCGAGGCCCCCTCGCGGTGGAACACGAGGCTGTCCGGCGCATAGCCCAGCGCCAGTTCCGGCGCCTCCCGGCGCAGGCGGGTACACCAGTCCAGTTCCTCGAAGAACAGGAAATAGTCTTCGGCCAGCAGCCCCACCCGCGCCAGTGCCGAGCGACGGAAAAACAGCGACCCGCCGACCAGATAATCGAAGGCGCCATCCGATACCGTGGCGCAACGCGCCGCCGAATAGGGCTGATTACCCAGCACGTGGCGGGTACGGCCCAGCCAGGGATCATAGGTTCCGCCCACGGCCTGGATGTGCGGCGGCTGCCCGAAGTACAGCAGGGTAGAACCGCAACAGGCCACCTCCGGCCGTGCCGCCATGACCCGCAACAGGGCCGACAGGGCGCCGGGATCGACCACCGTATCGTTGTTGAGCACCCAGACGAATGCCGTCAAGGGATCGGCCAGCGCCAGGCGGAGGCAGGCATTGACCCCGCCGGCAAAGCCCAGATTCCGCGGCAGCCGCAGCAGCGTCAGGGTCGGCTGGCGGTGCGAATCCCCGGAACCGTCCACCCTGTCATGCGCCATCCGGGTACGCAGCCGGTAGGGCCGCCAATCCGCCCGCGGCGGAACCCGACAGGCGCCGATACCGGCCTCCAGCATCCGGTAGGCGTCGTGGTCGGAACCGTTGTCGCAGACGATCACCTCCGGCTGCGGCCCCTCCAGGTGCAGCAGGGAGTCCAGGCAGGCCAGCGTATGCGCCGGCCGGTTCCAGTTGACCAGGACCAGGGTTATACGCATGCAGATTTGCAGGCCTGAGGTTTGGTTGAAAGCATCTTGTCAACGACTCTAGCTCAAGGAAACTTTCGGGAAGCCGGGAGAGGATGGATACGCCACATGAACATCCTTGGAAAGGAAAGCCGGCCGTCGACCGTCCGTACGCGCGGGATTATCTAACTCGTTCGAACCTCGCAACAACTTTGTGGCTGGCGTCCAGCATGACATCGCAGGTCGGTTCGGCCATCTGACAGGCCCCCTCCCAACCCGCCAGGCGATACCCTCTGCCGGGCCTGGCCGCCAACGTGATCGGCAGCCCCTGGGCAAACCGGGCTCGGCAGGCATTGCCACAGGCCAGTCCGGCAGGGGTGCTGATCACCTGGCCGCCGCCGACCACCTGAACATCCACCTCGACGCCTGGTACGAAGCGGGCCGATACCCACGTATCGCCGGAAACCGTCACGTTGCAGCGAGGTTCCCGACCGGAGCAAGCGCCGCCCCATCCGGACAATGCCTGGCCGGCGCCCGGGATGGCCTCGAATGTTTCAACTCGCCCGATACCGATCGTCTCGCACTGTGCACCACAGGGCAGGCCATATTGTCCCTGCGGCACGACACTCCCCGGCCCTTGAATCGTGGTTCTCACCGTGGCCGTATCGATAAACAGCCGATGCCAGACGTTGTAACGCACGGTAAACGCCAGCGCCACGGCCATCACCATGCACAGGAACAGGGCATCCTGCTGTCGTCGGCCAACCACCAGGATCAGTGGCGTCAGGAAAAAATAGAAGAATCGGAACTGGTAGACCGGTTCCGTGAGATACAGCCAGAGCCAGAGAAACGCCAGCCCGGCGCTGAAGGCGCCATACACATACACCCTGTCTGCCAGCGGCCAGCCCCGGCGGAAAACGAACAGCACCAGTCCCATCATGGGGACGCTCGACAAGGGGATGTTCGCCGTCAGAACCGACCAGCCACCCCGCGAAAACGACGTCTGCTCAACCAGGGACCTGAGCAGTTGCAGCCAACTGCCGGGCTGGATGTAAACCACATTGGTCTGCAAAATCCGGGAGCTGGGGTAGCAGCCCAGCAGCATCAGCAGCAGGGCTGTCACCAGCATGGCCTGCGGCCAGTACCAGCGTCTCGGCAGCCAGGCCGCCGGCAGCAGGGTGACCGACAGAAATCCCTGCTTGTGGGCAAAGCCCGCCGCGAACAGCAAGGGTCCGCCAATACCGGGCGAATACCTGACCATGCCCCAGAAGCCCAGCAGAAACAGCAGGATGGCCCAGGACTGCCGGAAACTGGTCATGTCCTGGACCTGATAGAAGGCGCCGGCATACAAGGTCAGCGCCATTAGCCGCCAATGGCACAGGCGGTCGATCAGCAGCAACTTCCCCAGCACGACGGCCGCCGACAGCCACAGCATGTCGGCCGGGTGACTGGAAACCGTCTTCAGGCCGGCCACCAGAAAGTACCAGAGATAATCGCGCTCCTTCGGTAGCCAGCGTTCGCATTCGAACAGCGGGCAGACCCCGGCATAGTGCAGATTGAAATGGCCGGCATCATCCAGACCGCTGCCAAAAGGACGCCAGGCAGTGAAAGCGACCAGCACCAGGCCCAGCATCCAGAACAGGCTGCGATCCACAAACCGGGAACCGCGGGCCAATCCGAAGGCGGCCACCAGCGCCAGGCACACGCCACCGAAATAGGTCAGGTAAAGCTGGGTCAGCTGATCCGCCATGGGTAACGGAAGGAATACGGCCAGCCGGTCACCAGGCCAAGGCTCCAGCGTGTCCCCGATCATGCGGAAGGGGAAAGCCACCGATGCCTGAACGCCTGCTCATGCGGGAAATTGGAAGGATGACGACGGGCGATCGTCTGGTGGCAAGAAAGGCAGGAAATGACGTGCAGTCCGGAGGACGGGATTGGACGATGGGATTGTCCGTTGCAAGCGCTGGGCTAACGGCATTGCCCGGAATCCTGGCTGCCCAACCAGGCCAGCAGGATCCTTGAGCGCCGGAGCTCATTGATCCGCTCGGGATTGCCGCGCATCAACTCCAGGAGCATCGGTACATTTCTGCGAAAAAGATACCGGCAGCGTCGCAGGAACAGCGCTATCAGCTGATTCCGGTCAGCCTTGACATGGAAATGGCTGGCAATCCGCTCCGGCGAAGCGAAAATGCCACGGAGCAACAGGGCCAATCGAGACCAAGGTTTCCTCTCGCCCAGGAGTTCAATGATCGCGGTATCGAACCGTTGGTGCTGAAACTGATCCAAGAACATCGCTTCAAGCGCTGCGGGCTTGATATGCGGATCATCGGCATCCGCCGGGCGGATGGCATCCATCACGAATGATGGCACGCGGGCGCCGGCATGCTCGCGAACCAGCTCCAGCATCAGCCAGGTGCCACGCTCCCAATGCAGAGCCCGAGCCCTGTCAACGACATCGGCCCAGTCAATCGGGCGAGGCGGACACTTGACGAGCTGCGCCACATCCAGCATGGCACGGGGTCCGACATACATGAACCGGTGATGGACCGCCGCATGAAAGCACAGCAGCAAGAGGTGATCCTCAAGGCACAGGCTTTGGCAGACACCCGCACCCAGATGGTAGGTTTCCGACCGTCGCCAGAATTGCGCGTCGTCGACCGGACCTTCCTTGGCGGGATCGGTCATGGCCCAATGGACATCAAGGCTCATGCCGCTGACAGGATGCACCAAGGCAAGCTCATGCCTGGCCGGTGCCATTTCGCGCAGATCCCTAACCGATGGCGGCAGCGAGAAACCTTGCCTTCGCAGCAACTGGGTAAAACCCGGCATGTCCTCCGGCTTTACCAGAACATCGATATCCCCGGAATACCGGGCCGCGAGATCCCCATAGGCAATCTCGACCAGCCACAAGCCCTTCAGCAACAGACAGGAGATGCCCGCCTCAGCACATTCCGCCTGGAGTTCCCTGAACTGTGCCTGCCTGGCCATGTTGAACAGAACTGTCCTGACCGCCGCATCCTTCAGATGCTGCACGACGGTTTCCGGGAACTGCGACAAGGCATCGTCACGGCGGCGGGCAAACTCGTACAGCCGGTAACCCAACCGGTAGTGAAAGGCGGCCCTGGCCAACGGCCCGAATTCATCGGTTGACAGCGCCTCGACGGCCTGCTCGGCCATCGGCCATCGCTCGGCATCCAGGAGATTCAGCAGAATGTCGGGGTACTGGTCAAGCATGCAAATCCCAAGGCAATCGCACAAAGATGGAAACCTCGCCATTTCGGCACCCACGCGGGAATGGCGGCGTGTTCGGGGCCTGCTGCCGCAGGAATGGCCACCTGAAACGCCTGGCCCCCTGCCCTTTCCCGGCATGACCGGGGCGCCAGAGAAACCTCATGTTTTCAGCCGCTCACGAGGGGGTAGGTCGACCAGGCCGCCGCGACACGCGCCAGCGTGCCGGACTATGGAGGCGAACGGAATTCCGACTGCTCCCAGCGCCAGGCATCGCGGCACATCTCATCGATGCCGCGCAGCGCCGACCAGCCCAGAACTTGCCGAGCACGCGTGACATCCGCGAGACTGACCGGCACATCACCCGGCCGGCGCGGGGAAATACGGCAGGGCACGGTCTGTCGCGTCACGCGCTCGAAGGCGTCCACCATCTCCCGCACGCTATGGCCCCGCCCCGTGCCAAGATTCAGGATCAATATGCGCTCGGGGTGATGGTCCAGAACCCGCAAAGCAGCCAGGTGACCACTGACCAGGTCCTCCACGTGCAGGTAATCGCGAACCCCCGTGCCATCCGGAGTCGGGTAGTCGTCTCCCCAGATACGCAGGAACGGCCGGCGACCCGCGGCCACCTGCACAAGGTATGGCATCAGATTGTTCGGCTCACCCTTGGGCGCCTCACCAATCATCCCGGAGGCATGCGCGCCGACCGGATTGAAATAGCGCAAGATGGCAACACGCCAATCCGGATCCGATATCACCAGATTACGCAGGATGTCCTCGACAAAGCCTTTGGTACGACCATAGGGATTGCTGGGTCGCAGCGCCGCATCCTCGACAATCGGCACGGTTTCGGGATCGCCGTAAACCGTCGCCGACGAACTGAAAACCAGCCGGCGCACACCGTGCTCGGACATCACCCGCAGCAGGTTCAGCGAACCGCTCACATTGTTGTCGTAATACAGCAGCGGTGCTTCCACTGATTCGCCTACAGCCTTCAGGCCGGCAAAGTGCAGGACGGCGGAAAAGCGCTGCTGCCGAAACACCCGGTGCAAAGCCGCGGCATCGCGGATGTCACATGGATGGAAGGGAATGTCGCACCGTGCCAGGCGTTGCAGGCGATCCAGCACCGAAAGGTCGCTGTTGCCGAGGTTGTCCAGCACCACCACCGGCACACCCGCCTCGAGCAGCGCCAACACCATGTGGGAGCCGATGTAGCCCAGCCCTCCCGTCACCAGGACGCCGCTATCGGCCATGCCGCAGCCGCTGCCGAAGCGCCCGACCGAGAAAAACCGGGCTGGAGATGAAATTTCGCCGCCACAGCCGGCGCGGTTCCTGCACCAGACGCGGCAGCCATTCCAGGCCCAGCCGCTGGAAGGCAGGATGCGAGCGCTTGACATTGCCCACGTAAAAATCGAACACCGCGCCGACCGGGCCGATACAGCCGACATCCAGCCGGTGACGGTTGGCGTGAATCCATTTCTCCTGTTTCGGCGCCGTCATGCCCACCCACAGCACGTCCGGCCTGGCCCGATTGATGGCCTCGATCATCGCGGCATTGTCCGCTTCATCAAAGGCCGGCTTGTAGGGCGGGGAATACGTGCCCACCACACGCAGGGCGGGAAAGTCCCGCGCCATGCAAGCCACTATTCGGGCCAGTGTTGCCTGGGTCGACCCCAGGAAAAAGCAGCTCAATCCACCCAACTCATCAAGGCGTCGATTAAGCCCCATGAACATATCCGTGCCGGTCACGCGCCGCCGGACCGATCCGCCGAGCAGCCTTGAAGCCAGCAGAATCCCGGCCCCATCCGGGGTCACCAGATCGGCCGCGTGTATCGCCTGACGAAACAGCGGATCGTCATCCGCCACCACCAGCGAATGCGGATTGGCGCAAACGAAATAAGCGGCCCGGCGCCTGGGCAGTTCAGCCACCAGCCTGTCGACACACCAGGACAGATCCTCGGCGGTAACGGGATAACCCAGAATCGATTCGCTTCTCATGCGGCCAGTCTCTGCCGCCGCAGGGCAATCGCGTTTTCGTAGATCGTCATCAGCATGGCGTGGTTGGCTTCCGCCGTATAGCGGGTATCGAAATCAGCTCGCGCCTGAGCGCCCAGACGCGGCAACAGCGAAGGCGCCTGCCAGGCATCCCGGACAACGCGCAGCAGATCCGGCGCGTGGCCGGGCTCGAACAACACGCCGTTGTGGCCACTCCGAACCAGCGACGCCATCGAACCGAGATTCGATGCGGCCACGGGCACGCCCAGCGCGAACGCCTCGCGGATCACCATGGGAAAACCCTCGAACCAGACCGAAGGCAGGACCAGCAGGCGCGACCGGGCGATGCGTTGCTGCACCTCGGCAAACGGCAGTTGGCCGGTGAAGACCACCCGCGCCGACAGGCCGGCGGCGCGAACCCGATCCTCCCAGATCCCGCGCTCCGGCCCCTGCCCGATCAGTTCCAGTCGCGGCGCGTCCCGGCCCCAGGCCAGCCAGGCCTCGATCAGGTGACGCACACCCTTTTCCTCGCCCAGCCGCCCGACGAACACCACCCGGGACTCGCGGTGGTCCCAGGGCACCGGGGTGGGCGGATCATCGTAAAATTGCGGCTTGATCGACACCCGCTCGGCCGGCAGCCCCGCCGCCACCAGTCGATCGCGCTGGAAGTCGGTCAGCGCGATGAAGGCCTCCACCTGCCGGGTCCAGGTACCCAATTGCCGGTGCAGGGCAACGCTGGCCGCCAGCGGCAGCGTCGCCGCCCGGCTGTTCCGGTAGCAGCCATGCCGCAGCGCCGGCCAGACCGAGCGGCGGTCCAGGCAGTCGGTGCAGACCCGCCCGGCCCGCAGCGGAATCGCCGCCGGGCAGAACAGCCGGTAGTTATGCAGGGTCAGCACCCGTGCCGTGCGCCGGCCGATCGCGTGAAAGATGCCCGGCGACAGCAGCGGAAAGGTATTGTGGACATGCACCACGTCGGGCCGAAGCTCATCCACCACCCGCCGCAGCGCGGCCATGGCAAACGGGTTCCACGGCGTCGCCAGCGCGCCTTTCAGCGTACCGAAGGCGCCCTGCCCCCGGATCTCGTCGCTATGCCGGGTAAATTCCAGCACCTCATGCCCACGCGAGCGCAGCAGCGCCTCTTCCGCTTCAAAGACCTGGTTTTCACCGGAGGGGGCCGACGAACCGTAGTGGTTATGCACCAGTAGGATTTTCAAAGAATGGATCTCGATACTGAACCAGAACGTGGAGCGACGGACAATCAAACCGGCGAGGCATCCAGTACCCTGGCCAATTGATGAAGGAGTGCATGTGCCGTGGTTGGATCGGTTTGTGGAGGCGTTGGCTTTCTTGGGTTACGGTGCGCAACCCAATCCCGATACTGCTTGATTTGTTTCGCCTGTCCGATGAGTTTCACATCAGCCACCAGCGATTTGATCAGGTCCAGCGCCTGCTCTATTTTCCAATACTCAACATCGGCAGAAACCTTAGCCGTCACGGCTGCGTTAAACGGATTGTGGGGGTGTACCCGCATGCGATCGCACTCAATCTCCAAACGTTGTAGCAGAAGCCTTTCAAAAACTGCCCACATTCCTAGTACGGCAAACTCCGCTGCTGTTTTTTGACAAGCCAGAAGGTCTCTTTCGCACCGGGTGGAGTCCGCCTCTTCATAGTGCGTTTTTATCAGCGTCCCAGGGGACTTGCTGTCCCGAGAACGCTGTTGAAGGGTGCGGAGCACCACCCGAAGGGCATCATGCTGCAGCCGCCAGGTGTGCAAAACGGCATCCAGTTGCTCAATCGCGGAGGTCATGGTCCGAAACGAGAAATAGCAACTCCAGAAAAAGACGTTCATTCAGTTTGTGCGCGCGTGACAACGCTCTACTCTCCACCCAGTACCAACCCGGTTCATCGACCCCCTTGTAAATGGCTTGCGTGTGAGTTTGCAGCGTGTCGCCGACCTGTATGGCTGTTTCGAAAACGGGACCACCCTGGTCCCAGTCCACCAGAATGGCGCGGTCGACCGTGCCTTCCAGATCCACCCGGCCCTTGGCGGCGATAATCGACGCCCCCACCGGGACCAATGTCGCCAGTAAACGGCCATCGCCGAGCAACAATTGCAAGCCCTCGGCTTGATACTGCCCATAGGCTTCCTCGTCGAGTTCCGTGGTGTAACGGCGGGTGATCAAACCCTTGGCGCGAGACCATTGTTCGATATCGTTGACCAGGGCTGCCAGTCTCCCCAGATAGGTTGTGGGGGCCTGCATGGTGGCGATGTTCATCGTGTGCCTCCCTCCAAAGAAAGCGTGAAAAGCCGGGGTTCCAGCCTATATGACGGCGGTTGTGTGTATTGGCGCTGGCATAAAGATTACTGATCGTGGTGCAAGGACCACCGCCGAATCTCGTCGCTGTGCCGGGTAAATTCCAGCACCTCATGCCCGCGCGAGCGCAGCAGCGCCCGCTCGGCTTCGAAGACCCGGTTCTCGCCGGAGGGGGCCGACGAACCGTAGTGGTTGTGGACCAGCAGAATCCTCAAGCGGGTTTCCCTTGTGGACGCGAAGCACAGCGATCGTCCCTCAATGCGGCATACCCCAGCCCCAGCATCGCGAACTGCAGATTTCCGAACCAGGCTGCATAGAGGATGACGTTATCGCTGAACATGAACAAGGCCATGGGCAGGAAGGACGTGGCCCCGGCATACAGGTAAATCGCGGCGGATGGGTTCGCTTGTCGCAAACGGGCCGCGCCCCGCCAGGCATGCAGACATTGCATGGCCATGGCCAACAGGAACAGGACCATGCCGAACGTGCCATATTCGTATTGCAAGCGCAGCCAATCGTTATGAGGATGCGTAACACCCGTCAAACGATAGGCAATCGGTTCGGTGGTGCTAGCACCATGCCCCCACCAATAGGCTTGTTGTATTCCAGCCTGCAATTCTTTGGCCATCGTCTTGCGGCCCGTCGTGGCAAAACTGCTGGTGGCTTCCCCCGCATCGAAAAACAGGTCAAGCACACCCTCTACGGCTTCGGTCAACGTGCCATGACCGGAATAAAACATTTTTTTTTGCACATGCTCGGTCTGGAAAGCCATCAGCCCCAACCAGGCCACCACCCCGACGATCACCAGCCGTCGAGCCAGGGAAAGCGGCGCCAGCGTCAAGGGTAGTGTCAAACCCACAGCCACCATCCCGGTCCGGGTATTGGCCAGAACTGGGATCAGCGCCAGCAGCGCCCAGATAGAAAGCGCCCGCCGTTGACGGAAGACATAGCGAGCCGCAAACCATGACGCCAGCAGAGAAGCCGTAATCGACCCGGCGGCGAAACCGGTCACCTCGGCGAGCTGCCCGGACGACAGCAGGCCCGTCGCCATGCCGGCTGCCCCAAGGAAAATCCACAGGAACCCTCGGAGCCATCGCTCACTCACCCGGAGCAGGACCGGCGAAATCCTGAGACAGGAAAAGGCCGCCCCCACCACGATGGGCGTAAATAACATAATGGTGCGCTGCAGGGCGTGTGCTTCCTCGGCTCCCAACAGATAAAACAGTGAATAGGTGACCCACGGCAGCCAAATCGCATAGGGAAAACTCACTCGCCGCAAGCGCTTCTGCAGGACCCAACTGCACGCCAACAGGGGAACCATCCATCCCAGAAAGGCGATCTTTACGCCGATCCCGCCCGGTATCAATCCGGGTAGATAACTGGCCAGCATGCCAACCGCCAAGGCGCGTAGAGCCAGTGGCGCCTTGAACCGACCGGCCGATACCCGACCAGGCGACGGACTGACGCCGACTGCTGTCATTGCCATGGGCGAAGGTTCCGATACGCCATCACCGCACGCCGCAAGCGCCAATCCAGTTTCAATCCACCGGGCAACCACGCTAGTAACAGGGTGTAGGCATTGCGCCAGCGCCCAGGATCATAACGCCATGCCCGCCAGGCACGCCGGCGGGCCAGCGTGGTTTCGCGAAAGCGTAGCGCCATGACCGCCTGCATGCGGTACCAGAGCCCCAGGTATTCGCGCAGCCCGGACATTTGCGGGCGTTCTTCGGCCAATTCCCTCAGTGCCTGGCCAACCCGATCCAAAGGGTCCGGACGGCGTTCAATGCCCGACACCTTGAAAACCGCCAGGGGCCGCATGTCATAGGCCAGCGGGTAGTGTGTTGCCAATCGCGCCCAGGTCAACAGGTCCTCGCCGCTGGCGATGCCGGTTGGGAAACCGCCGATCGCCTGCAGGCACACCTTGACCACCGCCACGGCCGAAGTGCAGACCGGCGGATTGGAGCGGCTGGCGATGCGGAAATAGTCCGGCAGGAGTCCCCGCTCGAAGCCGGCCGGCAAGCCGGACAGCCGGGCAACATGCCCTGGCCCGGTGGACGGCTGGATTTCGTAACCGGTCGCAAACCAGCCGGCCTCCGGGTACGCTCCGCGCAGCGCCAGAACGGCGGCCAGGAAGCCGGGTTGCCAGAGATCGTCCGCATCCAGGAAGGCCACCAGATCGGCGCGGGCCAGATCTATTCCCGCATTGCGCGCCGCCGCCACGCCGGCGTTGGCCTGCTTGTGCAACCGTATCCGGGCATCGCCCAGGGCCGCCACACAGTCACCCCCGCCATCGGTGGAACCGTCATCGATCACGATCAGCTCCCAGTCGGTGACGGTCTGCCGCAACACGCTGTCCAGGCTGGCGCGCACCGTCTCCGCCTTGTTGTAAAGGGGCATGACGATGCTGATGCGGGGAATGGGTGTTTCGCTCTGCATCAGTACACCGCTACCCGTCCGGGCCAAGCCAAGGCCAGGCGGCTGACCCAGTCGGGCGGACGCCGCCGCAGCGGCAAGGCGGCCAGTTCCATAGCGGCGTCGGCATGGGCGGCCAGCGAATACCGCCGAGCCGGCAGGTAAGGTGTCGCCGAATTAACCTCTCCGCCCTCCGCGAAAGCCGACAGGGGCAAGTCGGCCTCGACGACGTCCAACAAGTAGCGCTGGCGCTCGCGAGGGATATTCAGGCCCGAGAAATACTCGCCCTGCAACGGTGGAGACAATAATGCGCCATCGAACAGACCATACAACGCACGCTTCACCCTGCGGGTCAACCAGCCGTGCCGATCGGCCGGGCTCCAGGCATCGTCCATCAGAATCAGCCGACAGGCATGACGCGCCTTGTAGTGCAGCGCTCCCGCGCCTTCGGCGAAGGCCGGCGCTGGCGAGAACACGGTATCCGGTCCCAGGGTGGTCAGCACTGCCTCGACCGCCGCCGCCACCATACGAGGCAGGAGTTCCAGATAGTCTTGTCCCGGAAACAGCGTCAGGATCTGGGCATCCGGAGCGTCGGTTTCCAATCGAAGGCAGTCCATGACGCCATAAGATCGATCGCAAGCGCTGACCTGTACGGCGACACAGGTTCGGCCCTGCTCGGCAAAGGCGAGCGACATTGTACGGAAGCGGGCGCGGTGATGCGACAGCAAGTGCTGGCAGAGATAGACAACCGGCCGGGCGGACACCGTAGCGGCGGCTGGCTGAAGAGGGGTCGCCAAGGATGCCGATACCATGGCGTCAATGAAATCAACCGCCACCCGGTCGGCTGTCAATGTTTGTGCAGTAGCGCGAGCGGCCTGCCCCAACCGAGCCAACCAATCCTCACGCGACAGCAAATCCGCGCAAGCTTCAGCGATAGCGCGCGAATGGTCGGCGACCACCAGGCCATTTCCGCCATGGCGCACATAAGCTACCTCCGGGCTATGATCCGATCGGGCCGGCAGCACCACCGGCAGACCGACCGCCATGGCATCCAGCAGATTGAGGCCAGCGATCCCGGTCACGGCGAGACAACGCGCGGTGGCCAGAGCCACAAACTTCCGCCGGCCATGCAAAGGCCCCAGAAGCGACAACCAAGGATGATTCGCGGCCACTGCGCGTAGCGGCGTCAACCCGTCCCCCCCCCCGATGACCAATACCCGCGCCATAGGCAATCGCTCATGCAGCGCTTGGCCGATAGCCAGAATCCGCTCTGGCTGCTTGGCGGCGTACCAACTTCCTAAAAAAGCGATGCAGGGGGCATCGCCCAACCCCAGCTCTGACCGGAAAGCCTGAACCTCAGGATGCTCCCCATGGAGGCCCATCGCCATCCGCGTGTCGCCCGCGTTACCCACTACGCGTAACCGCGATTCGGGATACCCCTTGGCTAGCATTGGTGGCAGGCAGGTTTCCGTATATAACAGATGACCCTGCGCCATTCTCAAAAGCCGATGCCGCAACGGTTCAAGCCAGCGTGAGAGGCGACCGGGCTGAAAATTGACGCCATGCCCCCAGGTCAGGATCGGCTTGCCAAGCAAAAGTCCCCAGAGGATGACAACCGCATGACTCAAGCAGCGTACTGCGTCCGGTACAACAACGACATCGGCAGCGAGCACTTCCCGCCAAGGCAGTTGTTGCCACTCGAACAGGCCGTGTCCGCCGCCAAAGCGGCGGACAGGCAAGCAGCGCGCCCAAGGCAAGCCACCCACGGTACCTCGGCGGGCAAACGCCGGATCGGCGGGCGATACCCATAAGCTGAAGCGATGACCATGCTCCTCGGCCCGTTTGCGCAACGCCTCGAACAGTGGTTGGCGATAGGCCGGTAACAGCCGCTGGATCAGCAGCAAATTCAATTTTGGCCGAGTCATGTCCGCAACACCTCGGCGAGCCGCGCACGGTAGGCCGCCAAGCCATAGTTCCCGGCCACATGCCGCAAGGCCCGATCCCGCAGACGGTCGGCGAGGGCCGGATCGTCCAGCAGCTTGCGCAGCGCCGCTGCCAGTGCGACCGGCTCCCCGGGCGGCGCTAGGATGCCGGTTTCCCCGTCGAGGACCACTTCGGGCAGGGCGTCCACCGCGCTGGCGACCAGCGGCACACCGCAGGCCATCGCCTCCAGGGCGCTCAGCCCAAATCCCTCCAAACCGGGCCGACTGGGCATGACACCGATATCGAAGCCCTTGATGGCAGAATAAATGTCCTCGCGCGCCACCGCGCCGACGAAATGCACGGCGGCCGACAGGCCCAGTGCTTCCGCCAGGGACTCCAGTTCCGCCCTCTCGCTCCCATCGCCAACCACGACCCAATGCACGTCCGGCCTATCCGCTGTCAGGCTGGCGGCGGCGCGCAACAGCACATCCACGCCCTTGACGTGCGCCAGCCGCCCGACGAAGCCCACCAGGCGCGCCGTGGGCGGCAAATCCAGTTCCCGACGCCAATCCCGCCGGGGGGCCAACTGTACGGCTGCCAGATCGATGGCATTCGGCAACACCCGCACCCGCCCGCCCAGATAGCCCCCCTTGACCGGCAGCCCAAACAGGCCACGGGCCGTGGTGTGGGACACGCAAACGACACGGGTACACACCCAGCGCGCCAGCCAACGCAGCCGCCACTGTCCGCCAGCACGGTAATGCCCCGCCGCCACATGGACACAGGCGATGAGCCGCCCGGTGCACAGCCGTGCCACCAGCAGCGGCGCCAGCGTCGGCGTCATGTATTGCAACCAAATCAGATCGGGCCGGCCGGTCAGCGCGCGCGCAAGACCCCGCGCCAGTCGCCAGGCGCCCACCAACCCGCCGCCGCGGGTCACATCCAGACGCTTCACCGCGATACCGGCAGCAGCGAAGGTATCGAGCATGGCCGGGGCCACTTCGTCGAAATAGACCACGACCTCCACCGCGTGTCCCAAATCGCGCAGAGCGCGAGCTGTGGTCAAGGTGGCCACTTCGGTGCCGCCGGTCAGGAGGCAGGGTATGAGGAGAGAGACCTTCATGGATGGCGCAGCCGTGCAAGAGAGCCGCGTTTGAGGTAACGAAGCTGTTCGCGGCAATAATCGACCCAGGGCCAATCGTAAATCCTCGCCAGCATCAACTCGATAGGGGAATCCCGGCCGATTCCCTCGATGATGGGCGCTGGAATACCGGGCCCGGACTCCCGCAACAACGGTGTTGGGGAACCACCGAGTAACGCCTCGAAGACGCACAGGGCATCCGAACACACCCGCTCGAGATCGAAACGCTCGATGACCCCCTGTCTCCCACCCTGACGAACCCTGGATCGTAGCGCATGGTCCTGCATCAGGCTTTCCATCGCCTCGACCAGATATCGCCTGGAACGCACGACATACCCATCAATGCCATGCCGGATGACCTCGGTTTGGGCATTGTCTCGATGCGGTCTGCTCACGGTAATCACCGGTAGACCGTACAACAGCGCCTCGGCCAGCACATACCCAAAGCTTTCGCCCTGCCGAGCCGCATGCAGAAAGCTGTCCATGGCGCCATAGGCAACACCCAGCTCGGCGGGCTCCGTGAGGGTTCCCAATAGGGTGACATGGGCGCGCAAGCCCGGATTCAACTGCAAGATTCGCTCGACGACATCCGGAGACGCCCCCACCAACAGCAAGTGCACTCGCGGGTGATGCGTCACCACGGTTACAAATGCCTCCACGATACAGGGATCCCACTTGCCCACCAAGGGCTGCCCGACACGGCCAAAAACAAAATGATCGGCAGGGATTCGATGAGTCGCCTTGAAGGTCTGAATATCGTCCGTTGCGGGCGTGGGATAATCTCCCGCGTCAACTGGGTTTGGAATCACTACCGATGCCCCCTTCCCCCCTCTCCGGCGCCATCTCACATGATTGATGCAGGCAAGCTGTAAATGAATGTCGATCAGATTATCCCCCACGCCATAATCACGGGCAAAGAACACATTGGTCTCGGCGATGAGGCGTGCCTTGGGGCGCGCCCAGCGCAGTAAATCCGTCTCGCGGTCATTGCGCCGTCCCTCCCGGTGAATATGGACCACGTCAAACTCACGGCTGCCCAGGATGTCAAGCACGGCTTGACGATCATCGCCGAAATTGAACACCCGGCAGCCCGCAGCGGACAGACTGGCCTCCCGCGGCCCTGCCCGCCCATGATTGAGTACGGTTACCTCATGGCCGTGACGCCGGTATCCAATGGAGAAATTCTGTGCGGCACGCTCGGTGCCGCCCAGACCAAGACTGGGGGTAATGGTCAGGATCCGCATAACCTAAGGTTGTCTACTTGTATGCGACAGATGCCGGGGATAGGCAGCCACATAATATTCTGGATGCTGCAAGGGATGGCCTCGCAAGTCCGTCACCACATAGCCGTTTTCCGTCAAGAATTTGAGGATCTCATTTCCATGCTGGGTTACTTCCAGCAACAAAATCGTCTTGCCCTTGGCCAGAATGTTGCGTGCCCCCTTGAGCAGCTCGTACTCATGACCCTCCACATCGACCTTGACGAAATCCGGAATGCCATATATGTCAGCGGCCTGGTCCAGGCTCATGGTATTGACAACTATCTTGCCCGCTGAATTGGTGCTTCCGGCGCTCAAGGTATTCATCGCGCCTGTTTCGTCGCAATGCAGAATACCCGTGCCGGCACTGTCGGAAAGTGCCACATCAACAACCACCACCTTGTCGAGTGCATTATCCCAAATATTCATTTCCAAAAATTTCAGATTAACCGGGTCTGGCTCGAAGGCTATGATGGAAGATCCCTCCGGCATGATGGAATGCAACCATATCGTCCAGAAACCTACATTGGCGCCGACATCATAGATAATGGCCGCTTTACCCAGCCCCTCTATAATATTTCTTGCCAAGGCCCGTTGCGGCGCTTCAGTGCTATCAAGATCGACCGTCCAGAATCCGAAATTCCGGTAGCCATCGAAATGGAAGGTGTACCCTGCCCAAGCCCTTTTGATGATTCGACCGCTCAGGAGTTGACGAAACCCCCATCTGATCAAGCGATTTTCAAGCAGTCTGGCGCGTATTTTTCTCGGTATTAGCCGGTGGATTTTCACGATCATGGCTTCCCCGTCCTGCGCGCAACGACAACTGCATCAACAGGATTCAATTGTATGGCATATCGCTGGATGAAATCATGGGTTTCATCCACATATCCCAGAGCCTGCACGTGACGCGATATTTCCCCGCGGCTGGCCAGGTATACCGCATCGGCGTCAGGGCGCCACGCCTCGCTGAAGCAGGTCGGCTCGGTCCATATGGGCCATGCGCCAAGCCGTGCCGTCATCAGCTTCCAGTACAACGCCAGGGCCAGATGACCCATCGCTCTGCCATACTGCTGCTTCCGCAGCTTTTCCTTCAGCGAGCCAGGACCGCCCAATGGCAGTGAGGGCATACGCCCAAAACGCCGATAGTCGGGGCAAATCAAGAACAGATACCCATCCTCCTTGACCAATCGTGCGGCTTCCGCAAGGAAGTGGTGAGGGCGTGTCAAATGTTCGATGACGAAGAACGAAACCACGACATCAAACGATTGGCTGGGTAACCCGGTCTCATAAATCGACCCTTGCTCGAACCTCGCCTGTATTGGGCTGCGGGCGGCCTTCGCGAGAACCGACCTGGCCATCGCCAGTGCGGTATGGCTCCAATCCATCCCCGTATAGCGGATCGGACAGTGGGTCAGGTGTTGGGCAACAACCCCTGTGCCACAGCCCAGATCCAGGACTGCCATACCCTCCTGGACCAGCCTGTACAGGATCGCATGCGCGCTATGTTCCGGCCAGTGCTGATTCGCGCGTTGTGCCGATTCAAAATAGGCCTGCGAGCCGGACTGGTTGTAGAAATCAGCCAGCCTGGCTTCCAGTGCCGCCAATTGCGCTTGCACACCAAGCTCGTTGGCGCCGATGAATTTAGAATGCATATGCCAGAAACCATAAAATATATATCTTCAAATCTACCGACGCCTAGATGTCAATATATTTGCTGTAATCACCCAACTGTCTGACGGAGGCTACAAAACAAACGAAATTCCGCACCCTTGCTAACAATTCTTCCTGTTCAGCAGCGAGATCTTGCTACAAACTGGAATACTTGATTGGAAGCCAACGCGGTCTTTACTGCCTCCCTCTCCCACATTGCAAGATGCCTGACTGGATGTCCTTCAATCCAGTCACCCATAACACGAATGGGGGTACCCAATGTGAATGGTGGCAACTGAAGATTCAACTGTCGACACCACCCTGTTGGTATGTCGCTATTCACATCACACTCAGGATGAGTCGATGTGAGAATATAGGGTATATCACTCTTAATAAAGTTATCAAACGCCAAGAATATGTCACGTTCGGAAAGATGGAGCAAGCAGTCCCGACAAAGCCACATATCTGCTTTTGGCAGGGGGTCATTCACAATATCAAGATTCATGAAAGTCGTATTATTGTCTCCATAGAGAGTACGATTGCGCTCGATGAGGTCTGGAACAATGTCCCCACCCATATACGAGACAGATGATATCCACTCAATCATCCTAAACCAATTATAATCTCCGCAAGGTGCGTCAAGAATGGTCCGAATGCCGTATTCCGAAACCAGCTGCGGGATTAGTCTTCGTATATTCTCCGTATACCTGAGAG
Organism: Methyloparacoccus murrellii; assembly: GCF_054657115.1. NCBI lineage: Bacteria > Pseudomonadati > Pseudomonadota > Gammaproteobacteria > Methylococcales > Methylococcaceae > Methyloparacoccus > Methyloparacoccus murrellii. The sequence goes on from NZ_BAAHXD010000031.1 coordinate 37,716, forward strand.
TTGACCCTGGCCCAGACCTGCTCTCAGCATCGCCCCATTCATTTGTTTCATAGTGATGTAAAAATATCGTTTTCGCATCACCAGTCAATGAAACCTGTTGGGCAAACCGGCGATGTGCACGATAACTTCTCGCAAAACGAAGGATGGTTTTGCCACCAGGTAACCCCATGAGCAACCCAGCTAACTTTTGCTTAATTTTTGCCTTATTCAAAATTCAACCCGTCCACTATATTAATTCTTCCGCTTTAGGAAAAAAGTTAGATATCAGTAGGTTACAAATTCAACTTCCATTGAATCAGGTTTCTCGAAGCAGCCTAAAAGGTATTGAGCATATCATTCCCCCGCATGCCGCCGGTAAAACGCCACATATGCAGCGGCGGCGTTCCGCCAGGTGAACCGGTCCGCCTGTGCGAGGCAGGCGGGCATTTCGTGCGCAGCGCCGGGACTGGCGCCCGTGTCGAACAGACGCATGAGGTCGCACAGGTCGTCCACCCCGTCCGGATCGACATAGAGGGCGGCATCTCTCCCGACCTCGGGCAGCGAACTGTTGCGGCAGGTGACGACCGGCGTGCCGCAGGCCAGCGATTCCAGGACCGGCAGGCCGTAGCCCTCGTATCGCGAGGGGAAAAACGTGGCGGTGGCGCCGGCGTAAAGATCGCCCAGCTGCTCATCCGGCACGTGCCGGAGGAACCGCAGGCGGCCGGCGTCCAGCGCCCCGGCAAATTCCTGCCGGTACGCGGCAGGCGGGTCGCCCCAGACCACGAGCAGGTCATGCTCGCAGCCGCCCTGCCAGGCGGCCTGATAGGCGCGCAGCACGCTGATCGTGTTCTTGCGGCCGATGTCGCAGGACACGGAGAGGAAATAGGGTCGCTGGCTCCCTGTCGTCTTCGCCACCCTCTCACGCGCGCCCGGCTTGTCCTGGGCATGGAACAGGGTCCGGTCTACGCCCCAGGGGATGACCGTCACCTTGTCTGGCGGCACCTGGAGGTAATGCACGATCTCGCCCTTGGCGTGTTCGGACGGCGTCGCGATGCCGGCACAGGCCTGGGCAAAGGCCGGCACGTGACGGCGGGAGTAGGCATGGCCGAGGAATTCCTGGGGATAGCTGAAAAACATGACATCGTGAATGGTGGCCACCGTCTTGGCAGGGCTGAACACTTCGGCAAAATTCCCGGGCACATGCAGCAGGTCATGCGGCGACCGAGCCTCCAGCAACGGGATCAACCGCTTCAGCCAGTCATACCGTGGGCCGATGGGCCAGGGTACGTTGATGACCGGCAGATGGACGAATCGCGCCGGCAACCGGCCGCGAAAGGTCTGGGTCAACAGGCGTATCGAAACGCCGGGATCGTTCAGCTCGTCCAGCGCCTTGGCCAATTCCAGCGAACTGCGGCCGATACCGGGCAAATGCGTGGCGCCGGTGCGCAGCACCATGGGGTTGGCATCGATCAGGATACGGAGCGGTGGGGACATCAGGGGTTTTCCTGGGATGGGATTGAACACACCGACCGGTACAGGCTCAGTAAGGCTTCCACATGCGCCATCAGCGTCGTCACTGGCCCCGCCTGGCTGGCCAGAGCTGGCAACAGGGCCGGGTCGTCGAGCAGCGCGCGAATGGCATCGCTCAGGGCCTGCGGGTCATTCGGTGGCGCCAGCAGCCCGTCGACGCCTTCCCGTACCGTATCCTCCGGGCCGCCACAGCGGGTGGCGATTACCGGCCGACCGGCGCTGAGCGCTTCCACCACCGTCAGGCCAAAGACCTCCAGGTAGATTGACGGCAACAGCAGAACATCGATATGAGCATACGCCTCCGGCAATTCTGCATGGTCGATCTTGCCATGCCAGATAACCGGCAAGCCAGCCGCTTGACGCCGTATTTTCACGGCATAGCGCCGTTCGGCTCGGGTCGCAGCTTCCCCGTACACGTGCAACTCATAGCTAGCCGGTTCGGGCAGGCGCCGCAAAGCCTCGATGAGCACATGCAGTCCCTTGACATAGGCCAGGCGCCCCACATAACCGAGCCGCAGGGGCCGCTGCGGCCAACCCGGCGCCAGCGGAGCGCGCGGCAGACGTTCGATACCGTGGGGCAGCACCGTCAACCGCTCGGCCGGCACCCCGTTGCGCGCCAGAGCGGCGGCAATAGCTCGGGATGGGGCAATCACCCGTACCGGCGCCTCCCCCAGCACCGCGTTCTGGCGTTGTTTGTGGCGGATTCCCAGTGGCGTCTGCCAGGCAGGGGAAACAAAGGGGATGTTGCGCCGCCCTTTCAGGCAGCGGGCGATGGGCAGGGCCACGTTATCCGGCATGCGGCGCACCAGCGGTGACCACAGGTCGCCACCGGGCACGAAATGCAGGGCGCAGGCCAGGCAGTTCGCCATCGACACCGGCACCGCGCATGGCCGGTCGTGCCGGGTCATCAACATGCCATTCGGGCAGACGATACCGCCATGATGGGCCGTGACGATACAGGGAACGGCCAGGCGCTGGCAGACTGTGGCCGTCGCGGCTTTCCATCCATGGGCATGGACGACAGCCGGTGCGATCCGGCGTAGCACCTGCTCCAGTGCCTCCAGCAGCTCGGGCTGGAGTTCCCATGGCAGATCAACCGCCGACGGTGGCGGCACGACCAATTGCCAGACCGGCACGCCCGCCGCCTCGCGCCGCTCCACCCGTGCCGTCGTCAGATCGGACGCGGACAGAATGGATACGACGCTGACGGCTTGCCCGCGCCGCATCAGGCCATTGACCAGGTTTTTGACATACACCTGCCCGCCGCCGTAGCGGGAAAAATAATCGCCCGAGGCGATCAGGGTGAGGGTCATCATGGCCTACCCAAAAAGGGGTATCGGATATTGGATATTGGATTTATTTTTGGAAAGTGCATCATTTGCTTTCCTTGTACCGTATTCTTGATAATATCAGCCCCCTTTTCTGACGCACAATCATATTGGATGGAATATCTACAGCAATAATACACCCAGCACCAATAACAACATTATCGCCTATCGTCACGCCCTTGCCTATAAATACATGAGAGCCTATCCATACATTGTTTCCAATCATGACTTTAGCTCCACGATACCCTTGCTGGTTAAAAGGCACATACTCCTGATCAAAAACGTGGTTATGATCATACACAGTGACGTATTCGCCTATCATGCAATCCTGACCGATATCCACCCCGTAGCGTGCAACGATAGACGCCCCCCTATTTATAAATAGGCGTTCACCAAACGTAACACTAGCCCCCGGAAAGACCTCCATCTTGAATTGAGAGGACACATGCGCGATGCCACGAAACACAACCCTTGCACTGGAATGCACAATAATATCAGCACCGTTGGCAATATAAACTCGCAGCCGTGCAAATCGAATACGACCAGCATGCCTGCACAATAAAAGAATCTGCTTCAGTAGGACTTACGCAAGAAGTGGAAGCTTCCGCAGAACCCCGGCTTTTAATGATTTTTAGTCAAACGAAAGAAAAGGGTATTGATGGGTTTTTAAGCTCCTTCTTCATGTACTCGGAAAGAAGTCCTTTTTTCAGGGCGTAGATGTTTGTTTTGAGTTTTCTGGCAAGATTTGTCAGG
>NZ_BAAHXD010000032.1:0-40302 GCF_054657115.1 Methyloparacoccus murrellii
GTGGCCATGCCCGCCCGGTGTCCGCTAGGCATGTGCCGTCGTCAATGCCTGCAGGCCCTGCGCCAGTCGGCGGATGCCCTCACCCAGGGTTTCCCGTTCCAGCGCACCATAGGCGATGCGAAGGTGGCAACCCTCGGTCAGACCGAACGCCGCGCCGGGAATCACGGCAACCCCGTGTTCACGAATCAGCCGTTCGGCCAGGGACAGGGAATCCAGCGCCGTCTCCACCCGCAGCAACAGGTAGAAGGCGCCTTCGGCGGCGGGAATCCGGCAGTGGTCGCGCAGGGGCTCCAGTTGTTCGAGCACCCGCAGGCGCACCTCGGCCAAGGATTGCAGATGTCCCGCGCAATAGGCCTTGCCGACCGCCAGGGCCGCTGCTGCGGCGGCCTGGGAAATACCCGGCGCACAGATGAGGTTGGTGTCCTGCACCTTCAGCACGGCCGCCTCCAGGTGGGCCGGCAGGACCAGGTAGCCGATCCGCCAGCTCGCCATGCCATAGGCCTTGGACAGGGAATGGAGCGTCAGGGTATGCGCTTCCGAGCCCTCGCCGGCAGCCGGGGAGAAGTGCCGGGCACCCTCCCAGGTGAAATACTCGTAGGCCTCGTCGGCGATATGGTAGATCCCGGCCTCGCGGCAGAGCCGGTTGACGGCGCGGAGATCCGCCTCAGGGTAGACGGCGCCCGTGGGATTGTTGGGGGAAACGGTGACGATGGCACGCGTGCGCGGGGTGATGGCGTGCGCCAGCGCGTCCAGATCCAGCTGGAAATCCGGCCGGGTCGGTACCGTGACCGGTACGCAGCCGATCATGCGGACCGCCATTTCCTGGTTGAAGTAATACGGCAGCGGCAGGATGACCTCGTCGCCGGGATCGGCGATGGCCAATACGGCATTCAGGAATGCCATGTTGGCACCGGCCGTGACCAGCAGTCGCCGCTCCGGCCCCAGGGACAGGCCATTCTCGACAGCCAGTTTGCGGGCGATCCGCTCCAGCAGCTCGGGCTGGCCCTGCACGGGACCGTAGCGATGCTGATCCGGCCGCTCGCCGAATTGCCGGGCAGCTTGCAATGCGGCGGCGGGGGGCCCGTAGGACACCACTCCCTGCCCCAGGGAGATCGTGCCGGGATGCCGGCGCACCAGGTCGGCAATGACGGGGATGATGGGTGCCTGGACCTCGGCCAGAGGCCGACTCGAGCGGAAGGGAACTGTCTGCATGACATCAACCGGGCGGAAATGACGCCATTGTAAGACCGGGAACCACCGGCGCCCGGTCCGCTGAATTAAAATGCCCGGCTTGCGCCACAAGCGGAATCGCCTTGCCCTGTGGTAAAGTTTAGTAAATCACTGGGTTTTTTAGGATGTCTGACGCCGACCGACTGCTGAGCGCCCGCTGGATCATCCCCGTGGAACCGGACGGGCTGGTCCTGGAAGACCATGCGCTGGTCCTTTGTGATGGCCGCATCGCCGCCATCCTGCCGCGGGACGAGGCCCGGGCCCGCCATCCTGCGGCACGCGAGGAGGCATTCCCGCAGCATGCGCTGATTCCCGGCCTGGTGAACGCCCACACCCATGCCGCCATGTCGCTCCTGCGCGGCATCGCCGACGACCGCCCGCTGATGGAATGGCTGACCGACCATATCTGGCCGCTCGAACAGCGCTGGATGAGCGAGTGCTTCGTCCGCGACGGCAGCGACCTGGCGATGGCGGAGATGATCCGCGGCGGCGTGACCTGCTTCAACGACATGTATTTCTTTCCCGAGGTGACGGCGCAGCAGACCCTGCGCGCCGGCATGCGGGCGGTGATCGGCATGATCGTGATCGACTTCCCCAGCGTCTGGGCAAGTTGTCCCGAGGAATACCTGGACAAGGGGCTGGCCCTGCGCGACGAATGGCTGCACGACCCGCGCCTCGCCTTCGCCTTCGCCCCGCACGCGCCCTACACCGTCTCCGACGAGCCCCTGCTGCGCATCGCCACGCTGGCCGCCGAACTCGACCTGCCCATCCACATGCACGTGCACGAAACAGCCCAGGAGATCGAGCAGAGCCGCCAGCAATACGGGCTGCGCCCCCTCAACCGGCTGAAGCAGCTGGAACTGCTGGGCCCCGGCTTCCTGGCCGTGCACATGACGCAGCTGACCGATGAGGAGATCGCCCTGATGGCCGCCACCGGCGCCAGTGTCGCCCACTGCCCGGAATCCAACCTCAAGCTGGCCAGCGGCTTCTGTCCGGTAGCCAGGCTGGTGCAGGCCGGCGTCAATGTGGCCATCGGCACCGATGGCGCCGCCAGCAACAACGACCTGGATGTCATGGGCGAAATGCGCATGAGCGCCCTGCTGGCCAAGGCCGTTGCCGGCGATGCCAGCACCATCCCGGCACCGACCGCGCTGCGCATGGCCACCCTCAACGGTGCCAGGGCGCTGGGCCTGGACGCCGACATCGGCTCGCTCGAGGCCGGCAAATGGGCCGACGTCGCCGCCATACGGCTGGACGGCATCGAGACCCAGCCGCTGTTCAACCCGATTTCCGATCTGGTCTACGCGGCCAGCCGCCACCAGGTCACCGATGTCTGGGTCGGTGGCCGGCGACTGCTGGAGAACCGCCAGCTGACCACGCTGGACACCGACGACATCGGCCGCAAGGCCACCGCCTGGCGGAGCAAGCTCCAGGCCCGTGCCTGATCTCCTCGCCACCCCATTGCCATCACGCAGCCGGATGCCACCATGACCACTGCTGAAAACGTCCACGAACACGAAATCGAGAAATTCGGCGCCCAGGCCGACCGCTGGTGGGACCCGCGCGGCGAATTCAAGACGCTGCACGCGGTGAATCCCCTGCGGCTGCAATTCATCCGCTCCTATGCCGAGCTGCCGGAGCGGCAGGTGCTCGATGTCGGCTGCGGCGGCGGCATCCTCAGCGAGGGACTGGCGCAGGCGGGCGCCACCGTCACCGGCATCGACCTGGGCCGGGAGCTGCTGGCCGTGGCGCGCGCCCACGCCGAAACCGGCGGGCTCGCCATCGACTATCGGCTGACCAGCGTGGAAGCCCTGGCCGGGCAGCAGCCCGCCAGCTTCGATCATGTGACCTGCATGGAGATGCTGGAGCATGTCCCCGATCCCGCCTCGGTGGTGCGCGCCTGCGCGCAACTGGTGAAGCCGGGCGGACGGGTGTTCTTCTCGACCCTGAACCGCAAGCTCAAGGCCTACCTGCTCGCCATCGTCGGAGCGGAATACCTGCTCAACATGATCCCGCGTGGCACCCACGACTTCTCCACCTTCATCCGCCCGTCGGAACTCGACCACTGGGCCCGCGCCGCCGGGCTGGAACTGCTGGGCCTGGACGGCGTGGTCTACAGCCCGTTCACCGGACAGTTCAGCCTCAGCCGCCGGGATCTGGACGTCAACTACCTGGCCGTGTTTGCCAAACCGGAGGCCTAGGCGGATGCTGTCGCGCCCCCCCGTCGGCGGTGTCCTGTTCGACCTCGACGGTACCCTGCTGGATACCGCACCCGACCTGGTCGCCGCCGCCAACCAGGCGCTGGCGACCGAAGGCCTGCCGCCCTGCCCGATCGAGGAGATCAAACCCCACATCTCGGGCGGCGCGCGCACCATCCTGGGCTACTGGCTGGTCAAGGCCGTGGAGCAGCGGCCGGTAGCCAGCTACCCGTCCGTCAACCAGGTCGGCACAGCCTACCAGCCACTGTTCGAGCGCCTGCTGGAAAGCATGCTCGCATACTACGCCGACAATCCGGCGCGCCGGACCGGCTATTTCGATGGCATGGAAGCGGCGCTTGATGCGCTGGACGCACGCGGGCTGCCCTGGGGCATCGTCACCAACAAGCACAGCCGCTTCACCACCCCGCTGGCCGAGGCCCTGCACCTGAACCGCCGCGCCGGCTGCATCGTCAGCGGCGACACCACGGCGGAAAGCAAACCGCACCCGTTGCCGCTGCTGGAGGCCAGCCAGCGCCTGGGGGTTCGCGCCGAGTGCTGCGTCTATGTCGGCGATGCCGCCCGCGACATCGAGGCAGGACGGCGGGCAGGCATGGCCACGCTGGCGGCGCTCTACGGCTACATCGCCGACGACGAGGATGTCGACGCCTGGGGCGCGGACGCGACCCTGAGCCATCCGGCCGACCTGCTGCCCTGGATCGAGGTCAACCAATGAGCGGACGCCTTCTGGAAAACCGGGTGATCCTGATCACCGGCGCGACCGGGGCCCTCGGATCGGTGGCCGCGCGCGCGGCGGCGGACGCGGGCGCCACCGTCGTCCTGCTGGGACGCAAGGTGCGCCGGCTGGAAGCCCTGTACGACGCGCTCAAGGCACGCGGCGCCGCCGAACCCGCCCTGTACCCGCTGGACCTCGCCGGGGCTGGCGAGGACGATTACGCCGAGCTGGCCGCGACCCTGCAGCGCGAGCTGGGCGGCCTGCATGGGCTGATACATGCCGCCGCCGAGCTGGGCCATCTTGCGCCGCTGGCGCAGGTGGAGGCCGTGCGCTGGCAGCGGCAGTTGCAGGTCAACCTGACGGCGCCCTTCCTGCTTACTCGCGCCGTGCTGGAGCTGATGCGCGCCTCGGGTGGCGGCCGCGTGATTTTCGTCGGCGACTCGGCGGTCGCCGAGGGCAAGCCCTTCTGGGGTGGCTACGGCATCGCCAAGCTGGGACTTGCCAGCCTGGCGGCCCTGTTCAACGCCGAGGCGGGGAGCTTCGGCCTGCACGCCGAGGTCTACACGCCGGGCCCGATGCGCAGCCCGGTACGCCTGTGTGCCTATCCCGGCGAGGAACTCGACTGCCTGCCGTCACCCGATACCCACGCCGAACCGCTGCTGCGCCTGCTCGCGCCGGCTACACCACGCTAACCGCCACAACGGAGTCCGCTATGTCAATGCTGGGATATGGACGTGAAAGCATCTGCCTGCACCGGGACGTCAACGTCGTGCGCATCCCGGACGGAACGCCCGACACCCTGCCGCAGGGCCACATCGTCACCCTCACCCAGTCGCTGGGCGGCAATTTCACCGTACTCGACGAAACCGGACATATGGTCCGCATCGCCGGCGACGATGCCGATGCGCTGGGCAAGGAACCGCCGATCCACACCAACATCGCCAGCGGCACCGACCCCGAGACCATCGAGAAGAATGTCTGGGAAGTGCTGCGGACCATCTACGATCCGGAAATCCCGGTCAACATCGTCGAGCTGGGCCTGGTCTACCATTGCCAGGTCAAACCCCTGCCCGCGGGCGGCAACGAGGTCCATGTCATCATGACGCTGACCGCGCCGGGCTGCGGCATGGGTCCGGTGCTGCAACTGGATGCCGAGGCCGCCATCAAGAGCCTGCCCGGCGTCGAGCGCGTCCGGGTGGAAGTGGTCTTCGACCCGCCCTGGTCGCGCGACCGCATGTCGGAAGTGGCCCAGTTGCAACTGGGCATGCTGTAGACCGCCGGGGCGACCTTGCCCCCTCTCCCACCAACCGGTTTCCCGCCGGGTGACCCGCGCCCGGGCCTGCGCCATACTTGAAGCGAGGCCGGGAGCATGGCCGAGCATTGCCCCGGTCTCGCTGTCCGGATCACCTCATTTCACCAGGGAGACAAAGGTCATGTTCGAAGAATTCAAGACATTCATCCTCAAGGGCAACGTCGTGGATCTGTCCACCGGCGTCATCATCGGCGCGGCCTTCACAGGCATCGTCACCGCCTTCAGCAAGGGCATCATCGAGCCGATCCTGGCGCTGGCGGGCGGCGGACCGCAGCCGAAGCTGACCATCCCGATCATGCGGAAGATGATCGAGGTCACCGAAACGAATGCCGCCGGCCAGACCGTCACCCATTCGGTCAACAAACTGATCGAACTGGATATCGGCATTATCCTGGGCGCCGTCTTCAGCTTCCTGCTCACCGCTGCCGTGGTCTTCTTCGTCATCATCAAACCCATGAACAAGCTGGTGGCGCTGGGCCAGCGCCACCAGCCACCGGCAGCGCCGTCTGAAGACCCGGCCGACATCAGGCTGCTGAGGGAAATTCGCGATCTGCTGAAGCAGAAATCCGCTTCCTGAGGCTACCCGCGACTCCGGGGGAAGAACAGGCTCATGCCCCTCGATGCCCGCCTGCGGGAGCCCCGCCCGGATAGCGGGCAGGATGTCCCCGCCGCGCCGGCGGCGGGGCTACCGACCCACCCGCGGCCAGGCTGCCACCAGAGCCAGAAGGCTGATGCCCGCGGCCGACGTGAATATCCACGATGCGCCCCAGCCCTGCCAGAGCAAGCCGCTGTACAGGCTGCCGATGGCGCCCCCCACGCCATAGGCCAGGCTGCTGTAGAGTGCCTGCCCCTTGGCATGATGCGGTCCTTGGAAATTCCGGTGAACGATCTGCACGGCTGCCGCATGGGCACTGCCGAAGCTCGCAGCGTGCAGAAGCTGGGCCAGGATCAGCAACCCGATCCGCGCGCCGCCCCAGCCGATCAGCAGCCAACGAACGCCGCTCAAGGCCAGACTGCCCAGCAGCAGCGGGCGCAGGCCCACGTAATGGTGCACGCGGCCCAGGACAGAGAACAGCACGATCTCGGCCAGGACTCCCAGCGCCCACAACTGGCCGATCTCGCTATCGGTAAAGCCCAGCGCCTCCAGGTGCAGGGAATAGAACGCGTAGTAAGGCCCATGGGCCATCTGCAACAGCGACGCCGAGAGAAAGAAGCCGACCACCTCGCCACGGCGCAGGATGGCCCGCAAGGATACGTTGGCGGTCATCGGGTGCCGCTCGCGGATAGGGGGAACCGCCAGGCTCACGCTCCATTGCCCGACCAAGAGGCCAGCTATCGCCCAGGGCAGCGCGCCGATCGGAACCAGCCGGTCCAGCAGTTCGCCCATACCCCAGACGGCCAGCAGAAAGCCGATGGAGCCCCACAGCCGCACCCGGCTGTAACGATGCAGCTGGCGGGCCAGGTGGCTCAGCGTCACCGCCTCGAACAGCGGCAGCGTGGCGTTCCAGCAGAAACTGAACGCCAGCACGGTGGCCAGCAGCCAGAACAGCGGGCGATCCCGCCAGACGATCAGCGCGAAGGTCGCGCCGGCCAGAAAGCCGGTCCAGCGAATCAGCCGCAGGGTATGCCCGGTGCGGTCCGCCAGCCAGCCCCAGAATGCGGGTGAAACGATCCGGGTGGCCGGCATGACGGCCATGACGAGGCCGATGACGGCAGGATCGTAGCCCGCCTGCTGAAGATAGAGCGGCCAGTAGGGCAGCAGGATGCCGAGAATGGCGAAATAGGCGAGATAGAATCCCGCCAGCCGGACGACCGGCACCCGCTCGGCCATCGCCGCGCCCGGACCGCGGCGCTTCAGGCGCGGGGCGGGAGCGGTGTCAGAGCGGGTGCGACATCCGCATTCTGGGCCCGGTGGCGCAGGGCATGATCCATCAGCACCAGGGCGGTCATGGCCTCGGCGATCGGCGTGGCGCGGATGCCGACGCAGGGGTCGTGGCGGCCGGTGGTGACCACCTCCACCGGTTCCCCGTGCAGATTCACCGAGCGACCCGGCAGGCGCAGGCTGGAGGTCGGCTTGAGGGCGATGCTGGCAAGGATGTCCTGCCCGGAGGAAATGCCGCCGAGCACGCCGCCGGCATGATTGCTGAGGAAGCCCGCCGGGGTCATTTCATCACGGAAGGCCGTGCCCTTGGCTTCAACACAGGCGAAACCGCCGCCGATCTCGACGCCCTTGACGGCGTTGATGCTCATCAGGGCGTGGGCGAGATCGGCATCCAGCCGGTCGAAGATCGGCTCGCCCCAGCCCGGCGGCACGCCGGTTGCCACCACGTTGATGCGGGCGCCGATCGAATCGCCCTCCTTGCGCAGGGCATCCATGTAGGCTTCCAGCTCCGGAACGCGGTCGGGGTCCGGGCAGAAGAACGGGTTGTCGTCGATGGTCTCCCAGTCCACCCGGTCGATGTGGATCGGCCCCAGCTGCGCGAGATAGCCACGCACCTCGACGTCGTAGCGCTCGCGCAAGTACTTCTTGGCGATGGCGCCGGCAGCGACGCGCATGGCCGTCTCGCGGGCCGAGGAGCGGCCGCCGCCGCGATAGTCGCGGAAGCCATATTTCATGTGATAGGCATAATCGGCATGGGCCGGCCGGAACTGGGTGGCGATGTTGCCGTAGTCCTTGGAGCGCTGGTCGACATTCTCGATCAGGAGACCGATCGGCGTGCCCGTGGTCCGGCCCTCGAACACGCCGGAGAGGATGCGCACCGCATCGGGCTCCCGCCGCTGGGTGGTGTGGCGGGAAGTCCCGGGCCGCCGGCGGTCGAGGTCGTGCTGCAGATCCGCCTCGCACAGTGCCAGGCCCGGCGGGCAGCCGTCGACGATGCAGCCGATGGCGGGGCCGTGGCTTTCGCCGAAAGAGGTCACGGTAAAGAGTTTTCCGAAGGTGTTTCCAGACATGCCGATTCCCGGTCAGAGGGACCCGCCCAAGGGTGAGCCCGGTATGGTCTTGTTCAGGGGCCGTTCAGCTGCCGAACGCTCACAGCGCCCCGGTTTCCCGCAGACGCTTGACGATGGCCTGCGCCAGCAGTCTGTAGCCGGCGGCGTTGGGATGCACGGCGTCCGATTTCAGCGCCGGATTGCGTTCGATGTCGTCGAGCGCGTTGCGTTCCAGGGGGATGTTGAACTCGCGGGCGATTTCCTCGTAGAACCCCGGCGGCGAGCGCCGGAGACCGAATTTCGGCACGGCCACCAGCAGCACGTCGATACCCTGGTCGCGCGCCAGCTTGACCATCGCGCGCACGTTCTCGGCCGCCTTCTCCTCGCTGAGTGCGCGCAGCAGATCGTTGGCGCCGTGGCAGAGTATCAGGTACTTCGGCTCGTATTCCTGCAGCCAAATCGCCAGCCGACGCAGCCCGTCGGCGGAAATCTCGCCGGGCACGCCGCCATTGATGACCTCGCGGTTGACCAGACTCTGCAGCACGGCGGGGTAGCCCTGCTCGGGCAGCACGCCGGTGCCGTAGGTCAGGCTGTCGCCAAAGGCGAGTATCCTGCCATCGGACGGAATCGGGTTCTGCCGCAGGGTGGTCTTGCAGGCGACCAGCGCCAGCGCGAATCCCGCCAGCAGCAGGCACCAGAGCCGAAGGTGATTCAAGCCCTGCCTCGAAGGGACAACGTGGTGCATCCGGTCCTCCGCGGCCGCGCAGGCGGCACGATAACGCTAAAAGAAGGCCGCGACCTGCCCGGCGGTCAGCAGGAATACCCCGTCGCCGCCGCGTTCGAAGTCCAGCCAGCAGAAGGGAACCTCGGGGAAATTGGCCTCCAAGGCCTCCGCCGCACTGCCGACCTCGACCACCAGGATGCCGTTGGGCTTGAGATGTCTCCGCGCGCCTTCCAGGATATGGCGCACGCAATCCAGGCCGTCCTCGCCCGACTCCAGCCCGATGCGCGGCTCAGCGTGGAACTCCCGCGGCAGGCTCCGCCATTCGTCGGTATTGACATAGGGCGGATTGCTGACGATCAGGTCATAGCGCCGGTTGCCGAGTGCCGCATAGACGTCCGACTCGACCAGCCGCACCCGGTCCGCGAGTTGGTGCCGCTCGACATTGATGCGGGCGACGGCCAGGGCATCGGGCGAGATATCAACCGCATCGACCTCGGCCTGGGGAAACGCAACGGCGCAGGCGATGGCGATGCAGCCGCTGCCGGTGCACAGGTCGAGGATATCGGTAACCGCCTCCGGAGCATCCAGCCAGGGCGAAAAATGCTGCTCGATGAGTTCCGCGATCGGCGAACGCGGCACCAGCACCCGCTCGTCGACATAGAACGACAGGCCGGCGAAGGGTGCCTCATGCGTGAGGTAGGCCAGCGGCTTGCGCTCCTCCACGCGCCGCTCGATGAGACCGAGGATCCGTTCCCGCTCGGGCGGGGTCAGATGGGCGGTGAAATAGCCACCCGGCAGATCGTAGGGCAGATGCAGGGCATGCAGCACGAGGGCGGCCGCCTCGTCCAGCGCGCCCGCCGTGCCGTGGCCGAAGAACAGGCCGGCCTCGTTGAAGCGGCTGGCCGCATAGCGCACGTAGTCGCGCAGGGAAACCAGATGATCGAGCACGAGCTGACGATTCATGGGTTTAGGGATACAGGCCTACGGCCATAAGTCCTGCGGTTTCGTCCAGCCCGAACATCAGGTTCATGGCCTGCACGGCCTGGCCGGCGGCGCCCTTGACCAGGTTGTCGATCACCGACAGCACGACAATGGTGTCGCCATCCAGCGGCCGGTGCACCGCCAGCTGGCAACGGTTGGAACCGCGCACGTTGCGGGTGTCGGGATGGGCGCCGGCGGGCAGAACGTCGACAAAGGGTTCGTCCCGGTAACGCTGTTCGTAGAGTCGCTGCAGGTCGTCCGCCGGCGCCGCGAGGCGGGCGTAGAGGGTCGCATGGATACCGCGGATCATCGGAATCAGGTGGGGTACGAAGGTCAGGTGCACCGGCGTGCCCGCGATCCGCGCCAAGCCCTGCCGGATTTCCGGCCAGTGCCGGTGGCCCTGGACACCGTATGCCTTCAGGCTCTCGCCGGTTTCGCTCATGAGGAAGGGAAGCTCCGCCTTGCGGCCGGCGCCGCTGACGCCCGACTTGACATCGGCGATGAGATCGTCCGTCCGGATGACGCCGGCCTCCAGCAAGGGCAGCAGCCCCAGCTGTACCGAGGTCGGGTAGCAGCCCGGGCAGGCGATGAGACGGGCCTCGCGTATGGCGTCGCGGTTGATCTCCGGCAGACCGTAAACCGCTTCCACCAGTAGTTCCGGGCAGGCATGGGGTTCGCCGTACCAATGGACCCAGGCTTCGGCATCGCGCAGCCGGAAATCGGCCGCAAGGTCGATGACGCGGATACCCTTGTCGAGCAGGGCCGGCACCAGACGCATGGCCGTTCCATTGGGCGTGGCAAAGAACACGACATCGCAACCGCCAAGCACGTCGACGCCGGGCTCGACAAACGCCGTCTGGACATGTCCGCGCAGGCTGGGATAGACATCGGCGACCGCCCTGCCGGCATCGCCACGCGAGGTTACCTGGGCCACCTCGACCGACGGATGCAGGGCCAGGATTCTCAGCAGTTCGACCCCGGTGTACCCGGTGCCTCCGACGATGCCGGCACGAATCATGTATTACTCCTGTGTTGGTCCACCCGCAGCCGGCACGGCAGGAACGCCGGCCGACCCTCGCGCAGGCTCAGGGGTCTTCCGAAACCGGCCCGTTGAAGGCCTCGACCAGGCTCTTGAGCTTCTGCCCGGACTTGAAGGTCACGACCCGACGGGCCGAGACGGGGATTTCCTCGCCCGTCTTGGGATTACGGCCGGGACGTTCGTTCTTGTCGCGCAGGTCGAAATTGCCAAAGCCGGACAGCTTGACCGGCTCGCCGCGCCCCAGGGCCGCCTTGATCTCCTCGAAGAACTGGTCGACCAGATCCTTGGCATCCTTGCGGCTGAGGCCGAGAGTCTCGATCAGCCGCTCCATCATGTCGTTCTTGGTCAGCGCCACATCAATCTCTCAAACGCGCCCCACAGCGCTCGGCAAGGCTCGCCAGTACCCGGCCAACAGCTTCGTCGACACGGGCGTCGACCAGGGTTTCGGCCTCGTCCTGCCACACCAGGCCCAGGGCCACGCTTTTCTTGCCGGCCTCGACGCCGGCTCCGCGGTAGACGTCGAAGATCACGACCTCCTGCAAGAGGCTGCCACCCTGCCGCCGGGCCTCGGCCAGCAGCTCGGCCACCGGCAGGCCATCGTCGACGAGCAGGGCCAGATCGCGACGCACGGCCGGGAACCGCGAGAGCGGCGAGAACCGGGGTACGGCACGATTCAGCAGCAGCGCCTGATCCAGTTCGACCAGGAATAGCTGCTGCCCGAAATCCAGACGCTGCTCCAGGCGAGGATGCAGCATGCCCAGCCAGCCGAGCGGTGTCTCGCCCAGGTAAATCCGGGCCGACTGCCCGGGATGCAGGGCCGGATGTCCGGCGGCGGCAAACCGCAGTTCATCCACGCGCCCCGTCAGCGACACCAGGGCCTCGACATCGGCCTTGATGTCGTAGAAATCCAGCATCCGCGCCTTCTCCGCCCACTGCTCCGCATGCACGGGCCCCATTGCCAGCCAGGCAATGGCCTTGGACTGCGACAGGCCGTCGTGGGACGGCACGAACCTGAGGCCGCTCTCGAACAGCCGGATGCGGGTCTGCTGGCGGTTGGCATTCTTGATGGCCGCATCCAGCAGCCCGGGCCAGAGGCTGGTCCGCATGACGGCGAGTTCAGCCGAAATCGGATTCTTCAGCGCCAGGGGCTCCACGTCCGGCTCGACCAGGCGCTGGAGGCCGGGTTCGACGAAACTGTAGGTCACCGCCTCCTGATAGCCGCGGTCAACCAGCAGGTCCTTGACGCGATTCAGCGACAGCCGTGTCTCGGACGCGGGCTGCATGGCGGCGACCATGACCGGGCGCCGGCGCGGCAGGTGATCGTAGCCATGGACGCGGCCGATTTCCTCGATCAGATCGGCTTCGATGGCGATATCGAAGCGGAAGGCAGGTGGCACGACGGTCCAGCCCTCCGGATGCGGCTCGCTGCGCATGCCGAGCCCTGCGAGCATGGCTTCGATGCGCGCCGCGGCGATCGCCAGGCCAAGGACGCGATGGATGCGGTTGGCTCTCAGCAGGATCGGCTGGCGAACCGGCAGGTGTTCGGCGCTGAGCGACTCGACGGCCGGCCCGGCCTCGCCACCGGCCAGCGCCACGATCAACTCGGCGGCACGGGCCAGGGCGCGCGCTTGCAGCTCGAAGCTGACGCCACGCTCGAAACGGTGCGAGGCATCGGTATTGAGGCCGTAGCGACGAGCCTTGCCCATGATCCGCTCGGGCGTGAAGAAAGCACATTCGAGAAAGATGTGCCGCGTGTCCGCTCCCACGGCGGATTCGCTGCCGCCCATGATGCCGGCCAGAGCCAGCGCCCTGGTCTGATCGGCGATGACCAGGGTGTCGGCATGCAGGGTCAGCTCCTGGTCGTTGAGGAGCCGCAGCGTCTCGCCCTCGCGGGCATACCTGACGCGAATGTCGCCGTTCAGCTTCTCGGCATCGAAGGCATGCAGCGGCTGGCCCAGCTCCAGCAGGACATAGTTGGTGATGTCCACCACCACATCCAGCGAGCGCAGGCCGGAACGCCGCAGGCGCTCCTTCATCCACAGGGGGGTGGGCGCCGCACGGTTGACGTGCCGGATCAGCTGGCCGAGATAGCGGGGGCAGGCTTCCGGCGCCTCCAGCGCCACACCCACGCACGCGTCGTGCCCCTGCGCGACCGGCTGGATCGCCGGACTCTGCAGGGGCAGATCGTTGAGCAGCGCAACCTCGCGGGCAATGCCTTCGACGCTGAGGCAATCCGCCCTGTTTGGCGTCAGATCGACCTCGAGGAGGTTATCGTCCAATTGCAGGTAATCGCGCAGGGACATGCCGACCGGGGCATCGCCGGGCAGTTCCATGAGACCGGCGGCATCCTCGTCGATGCCGAGTTCCCTGGCCGAGCAAAGCATGCCGAAGGACTGCACCCCCCGCAGCCGGGATGCCTTGATGGCCATACCGCCGGGCAGCACGGCGCCTTCCAGCGCCAAGGGCGCCCGCAGGCCGACGCGCGCGTTGGGGGCGCCGCAAACGATTTGCAGCGGCTCCGCATGGCCGGCGTCGACGCGGCAGACTCTCAGCCGATCCGCCTCCGGGTGCGGCTCCGCCGCCAGGATTTCCCCCACCACGACGCCGGTGAACGCGCCGGCGGCGGGTGTGACGCTATCAACCTCAAGGCCCGCCATAGTGACCTGATGCACCAGTTCTCCCGTCGTCAGGGGCGGATTGATATAGCTTCGGAGCCAGGCTTCGCTAAAACGCATGGTGATGAGGGTAACGGACGCCTAGAAGGCGGCGAATTGCTTGAGGAACTTGAGATCGTTCTCGAAGAACAGCCGGAGATCGTTGATCCCGTAACGGAGCATGGCCATGCGCTCCACTCCCAGCCCGAAGGCGAAGCCGGTATAACGCTCCGGGTCGATATCGACGAAACCGAACACCCGCGGATGGATCATGCCGCAGCCCATGATCTCCAGCCAGCCGCTCTGCCCACACACCCGGCAACCCTTGCCGCCGCACATGACACATTCGATGTCGACCTCGGCCGACGGTTCGGTGAAGGGAAAATAGGAGGGGCGGAACCGCACCTGCACGTCCTTCTCGAAGAACAGCCGCAGGAACTCGTCCAGAATCCCGCGCAGATCGGCGAAACTGACATTCTCGTCGACCAGGAAACCTTCGACCTGGTGGAACATCGGCGTGTGTGTCAGATCCGAATCGCAGCGGTATACCCGCCCCGGCGCAATGACCCGCAGTGGTGGGGTGCGGCTTTCCATCACCCGAACCTGTACCGGCGAGGTATGGGTTCGCAGCAGGGTATGCGCGTCGAAATAGAAGGTGTCGTGCATCGCCCGCGCCGGATGCGAGGCGGGGATGTTGAGAGCCTCGAAGTTATGGTAGTCGTCCTCGACCTCCGGACCTTCGACGACCTCGAAACCGACCCGCTCGAACAAGGCCGCTATGCGGCGCATGGTCAGGGTCACCGGGTGCAGTCCACCGGTCCGCTGGCCGCGTCCGGGCAAGGTCACGTCGAGGGTTTCGCTGGCCAGACGCTGCTCCAGCGCCTCGGCCTCGAGCTCCGACTTGCGCGCCTCCAGCGCCGCAGCAAATCGGTCGCGCGCCTGATTGATGCGCGCGCCAACCTCCTTGCGGGCCTCGGGCGGCAGGCCGCCCAGAGCCTTCATCTGCTCCGTGATCAGGCCTTTCTTGCCCAGATACTGAACCCGGACCTGATCCAGCAGCGTCAGCGTGGATGCCGCGGCAAGCTCCCCTTGCGCCTGTAACAGTACATCCTCAAGGGTAACCATAATGGGAAGCGGGGCAGTGAATTCTGCTTGAAGAGGGGGATGAAACCTTCATGTGGCGGAGCACCCGGAATCGGGGCTCCACCGGGAGGGCCGACGGCTCAGCCCTGCGCGATCCTGGCAAGTTCGGCGAAGGCGTCCTTGTCGCGCACGGCCAGATCGGCCAGCACCTTGCGGTCGATCACGACCGAGGCCCTGCTCAGACCTGCCATGAAACGGCTGTAGGACAGCCCGAATTCGCGGGCGGCGGCATTGATGCGCACGATCCACAGCGCACGGAACTGGCGCTTCCTTTGACGGCGATCACGGTAGGCATACTGGCCTGCCTTGATGACGGCCTGCTTGGCGACACGGTATACCCGACTGCGGGCACCGTAATACCCCTTGGCCTGCTTGAGGACTTTCTTGTGGCGGGCACGCGCGGTGACGCCACGTTTTACTCTAGGCATTGGACCCTCTTTACTCTTCGGTCAGAAAACTCAGCTGTACGGAAGCATGCGCGCGGCGCTGCGCACATCCGAAGCATGAATGGCGTTGGGGCTGCGCAACTGACGCTTACGCTTGGTGCTCTTCTTGGTCAGGATATGACGACGGAACGAGTGGTTGCACTTGAAACCGCCAGATGCGGTTTTCTTGAAACGTTTCGCCGCGCCCCGGTTGGTTTTCAACTTTGGCATTACGCTCTCCGGTTGGCTCTAAAAACTCAAACAACAAATCGTTTACTTCTTTTTCTTCGGGGCCAGCATCATGACCATCTGCCGCCCCTCCATCTTGGGAAACTGCTCCACCGAGGCATGCTCCTGCAAATCCGTCTCGATCTGCTTCAGCAACTCCATGCCCAATTCCTTGTGGCTCAATTCCCGGCCGCGAAAGCGCACGGTAACCTTGGCCTTGTCACCGTCCTCCAGGAAACGGATCAGATTCTTGAGCTTGATCTGATAATCGCCTACGTCGGTACCCGGCCGGAACTTGATTTCCTTGACCTGGATCTGCTTCTGCTTTTTCTTGGCAGCGGCGAGTTTCTTGTTCTGCTCGAACCGAAACTTGCCATAGTCCATGATCCGGCAAACGGGCGGCTCGGCGCCGGGAGAGATTTCGACGAGGTCGAGATCGGCATCATAGGCCATCTGGCGCGCTTCACGACTGGAAACCACGCCCACCTGATTGCCGTCGGCATCGATCAGGCGAACATTGGAATACTGAATCTCGTCGTTTAGCCGCGGCTCTTTTCTATCGGCACTGATAACCAAATCCTCCCAAGACGGTTAAGGGGTCGCAACGCGCTCGTTGACTTCTGCACAGAGCTTTTCCATCAGCCCATCCAAACTAAAGAGTCCCAGATCATCCCCCTTCTGAGTGCGCAGGGAGACGGTCCGGGACTCAATTTCTTTCTCACCGACAATGATGAGATAGGGCACGCGCTGCATCGAGTGCTCACGGATTTTAAAGCCGATCTTCTCATTTCTCAAGTCGGACTCGGCACGCAGGCCCCGCGAACGCAATGCCATCTCGACGCCACGCGCGTAATCCGTCTGGGCGTCGGTGATATTCAGCACCATCGCCTGCACCGGCGCCAACCACAGCGGGAAATACCCCGCATAGTGCTCGACCAGGATGCCGATGAACCGCTCCAGGGATCCGAGGATCGCGCGGTGCAGTATGACCGGCGTGCGCTTGCTGCCATCCTCGGCGACATATACGGCGCCGAGACGCTCCGGCATCGAAAAATCGACCTGGATGGTGCCGCATTGCCAGACCCGGTCCAGACAGTCGGACAGGGAGAATTCGATCTTGGGCCCGTAGAAGGCACCTTCGCCCGGCTGCAGTTGCCACTCCAGCCCCTTGGCGTTGAGCGCCTCCTCCAGCGCGGCCTCGGCCCTGTCCCAGACCTCGTCCGAACCCACCCGGTTGACGGGCCGGGTGGAAAGCTTGACCTGCACCCTGGTGAAGCCAAAATCGGCGTAGACCTGGTGCAGGAGATCGATGAAGGAGGAGACCTCCGACTGGACCTGCCCTTCCGCACAGAAGATGTGGGCATCATCCTGGGTAAAGCCGCGCACCCGCATCAGACCATGCAGAACGCCCGACAGTTCGTTGCGATGGCAGGAGCCGAACTCGGCCAAGCGCAGCGGCAAATCCCGGTAGCTCTTGAGCCCCTGGTTGTACACCTGCACATGACAGGGACAGTTCATCGGCTTGATGGCGTAGTCGCGCTGCTCGGAAGCCGTGGTAAACATGTCGCCCTGGAACTTTTCCCAGTGCCCTGACTTTTCCCAAAGGGTGCGGGAAACGACCAAGGGGGTACGGATTTCCGCATAGCCATGATCGCGGAAGATCGCCCGCATGTACTGCTCGACAATCTGCCACAACACCCAACCCTTGGGGTGCCAGAACACCATGCCGGGCGCCTCTTCCTGCATGTGGAAGAGATCCAGCGCCTTGCCGATCTTGCGATGATCGCGCCGCTCCGCCTCCTCGAGCCGGCACAGATAATCCTTGAGTTCCTTCCTGTCCGCCCATGCCGTGCCGTAGATGCGCTGCAACATCTCGTTGCGGGAGTCGCCGCGCCAGTAGGCACCCGCGATCTTCATCAGCTTGAAGGCCTTCAGCCTGCCGGTATCCGGCACATGAGGCCCGCGGCAGAGGTCGATGAAGTCCCCCTGACGATATAGCGAGATCGGCTGATCCGCAGGGATATCGCGGATAATCTCCGCCTTGTAGCACTCGCCCTGCCGGAGAAAGAAGTCGACTGCCTCGTCCCGCGGCATTTCCCGCCGCTCCACCGGGAGCGACTGGGCAGCCAGCTCTTCCATCTTCCTCTCGATGGCCGCAAGATCATCCGGCGTGAAGGGCCGCTCGTAGGAAAAGTCGTAATAGAAACCGTTGTCGACCACCGGACCGATGGTGACCTGAGCGGATGGGAACAGCGACTTCACCGCCTGCGCCAGCAGGTGGGCCGTGGAATGGCGGATGACCTCCACACCCTCCACATCGCGACCGGTGACGATGGCAACCTCGGCATCACCATCGATGACCCGGGAAAGATCCACCAACTTCCCGTCGACGCGGCCGGCAAGCGCCGCCTTGGCCAGACCAGCCCCAATGGACGCCGCCACCTCCATGAGCGAGACCGGATGATCGAACTCCCGGCGCGAACCGTCTGGCAGCGTTATGACAGGCATAGAAAACCTCAAGGACAAAAAAAGCACCGCGCTGCGATGCTTTTCCAGATTTGGTAGGCGCGATTGGACTCGAACCAACGACCCCCACCATGTCAAGGTGGTGCTCTAACCAACTGAGCTACGCGCCTGCAATCAAGCCCATCATTATAGACAAATTTTGACGCATGACAAGCCCCTGAAGAAAATCGATCGCCATGCCCACATCAGCAGCCGCTCGCCCATGAGATTCCCTACCCGGCAAGGCTGCGCCGGACAACAGAAAGCCCCATCGAGATGGGGCTTTCGATCGGATCGGGCAAGGCTCCAGGGGAGCCTCGCCACACTCGGGCGCGACGTCCGGCGGTTACATCATGCCGTCCATGCCACCCATTCCGCCCATGCCACCCGGCATCGGCGCCTCGGCCTTGGGCTCCTCGGCAATCATCGCCTCGGTGGTGATCATCAGACCAGCGACGGATGCCGCATTCTGCAGAGCGCTGCGGGTTACCTTGGCGGGGTCCAGAATGCCCATGGTCACCATGTCGCCATATTCACCGGTAGCGGCGTTGTAGCCAAAGTTGCCGCTGCCCTCGGCGACCTTGTTGAGGACCACGGAGGCCTCATCGCCGGCGTTGGCAACAATCTGACGCAGCGGCTCTTCCATCGCGCGACGGGCGATGCCGATGCCGACATCCTGATCATGGTTCGCGCCCTTCAGGTCGCGGATTTTCTGCAAGGCACGGATCAGGGCCACGCCACCGCCCGGGACGATGCCTTCCTCGACCGCGGCACGGGTCGCATGCAAGGCGTCCTCGACGCGAGCCTTCTTCTCCTTCATCTCGACCTCGGTCGCCGCGCCCACCTTGATCACGGCGACGCCACCGGCCAGCTTGGCCAGCCGCTCCTGCAGCTTTTCACGATCATAGTCGGAGGTCGTCTCGTCGATCTGCTTGCGGATCTGGGCAATGCGGCCCTGGATCTTGTCGCTGCTGCCGGCACCATCGATGATGGTGGTTTCTTCCTTGGTGATCTGCACGCGCTTGGCGGTACCCAGATCCTCGATACTGGCCTTCTCCAGCGACAGGCCGACTTCCTCGGCGATCACGGTGCCACCGGTCAGGATGGCGATATCCTCCAGCATGGCCTTGCGGCGGTCACCGAAGCCGGGCGCCTTGACGGCCGCGACCTTGAGAATGCCGCGCATGTTGTTCACCACCAGCGTGGCAAGAGCCTCGCCCTCGACATCCTCGGCGATGATCAGCAGCGGACGACCTGCCTTGGCGACACCTTCCAGTACCGGCAGCATGTCGCGAATGTTGGAGATCTTCTTCTCGCAGATCAGGATCAGCGGGTTCTCCAGCTCGGCGCTCATGCTCTGCTGGTTATTGATGAAGTAGGGCGACAGGTAGCCGCGATCGAACTGCATGCCCTCGACGACGTCCAGGGTATTCTCGAGGCCGGAGCCATCCTCCACGGTGATGACGCCTTCCTTGCCGACCTTGTCCATGGCATCGGCGATGATCTTGCCGATGGCCTCATCGGAGTTGGCGGAAATGGCGCCGACCTGGGCGATGGCATTGCTGTCGGCGCAAGGCACCGACATGCCGTGAATGGCCTCGACGGCGGCCGCGGTGGCCTTGTCGATGCCGCGCTTGAGATCCATCGGGTTCATGCCGGCGGCTACCGCCTTGAGACCTTCGGTCAGGATGGACTGGGCCAGCACGGTGGCGGTCGTGGTGCCGTCACCGGCGATGTCGGAGGTCTTGGACGCCACTTCCTTGACCATCTGCGCCCCCATGTTTTCGAACTTGTCGGCAAGTTCGACTTCCTTGGCGACGGAGACACCGTCCTTGGTCACGGTCGGCGCGCCGAAGCTCTTTTCCAGAACCACGTTGCGACCCTTGGGGCCGAGGGTCACCTTGACGGCCTGCGCCAGGATGTTCACACCACGGATCATGCGGCTACGGGCATCATCACCAAATCGTACGTCTTTAGCTGCCATATTGCTTAATACCTAATGCGGTTGAATCGTTGAGGGATTGGAAGGGCGGGGATTCAGCCTTCCAGGATCGCGATGATGTCGTCTTCGCGCATGACCAGGATTTCCTCGCCATCGACCTTGACCTCAGTGCCGGCATACTTGCCGAACAGCACCTTGTCACCCGCCTTGACGCCCAGCGGCCGAACCTGGCCATTGTCGAGGACCTTGCCGTTGCCTGCCGCGACAACCTCGCCGCGAACCGGCTTCTCGGCAGCGGAATCGGGGATCACGATGCCGCCCGGCGAGGTACGCTCCTCCTCCAGACGCTTGACGATGACGCGATCATTCAAGGGACGAATTTTCATGAATAGCTCCTTGTGCCAGGTAGTTTGGTAAGGATTCGGCGCGGACAGGTATCGGCCGGAGCCCCCCTGTTAGCACTCAAATCAGGCGAGTGCTAATCATATAGCGCCGCCCACGGCTGTCAAGCCATGCGACGGCATCTGCTGGCATTACGGCTGTCAGACGGCAAGAACGAGGCGGGGCAGCCCTTCACTCACGCACAAGAGGCTCGATTCAGGGGATACCAGGGAGGAACGGCATGTCGGAGGCAGGTGCCGGAAGGAGGGACCGGAGCTCAGGCAACGCAATCGGTTGACCGGCGGCTCAATCCTTGACAGGCCGCTTTTCCAGCTTGCGCTGCAGGGTACGGCGATGCATTCCCAAGGCGCGGGCGGCCGCCGAGATATTGCCGCCATGCTCGACCAGCACCTTTTGCAGGTGCTCCCATTCGAGCCGGCGGATCGACAGCGGCTTGTCCTTGATCTCGACGAACTCGTCGCCCTGCTCCTTGTGGAGGGCGGAAACGATCTCGTCGGTATCCGCCGGCTTGGCCAGATAATGCACAGCCCCCAGCTTGATGGCCTCCACCGCGGTGGCGATGCTTGCAAAGCCTGTCAGCATGACGATCCGGGTGTTGGCATCCAGCTCGTGCAGCCGCTTGACCAGCGCCAGACCGGACTCTTGCCCGATCCTGAGATCGATGACGGCAAACTCGGGCTCGATCTCCTCGGCCAGACGAATGCCCGTCTCCACATCGGTGGCCACATGCACCTCATAGCCCCGCTTCCTGAGCGCCTGATCCAGCACGCCACAGAAGGTCGGATCGTCATCGACCAGCAGGAGAGAGGGGCGCTCCAGTGGTTCATCCAGGGGCATCGTATCGCTCATGCCATTCTCCAGGGGCTCGTCAGGGGCAGAACAATCCTCGTCTGGGTGCCACCCCGCGAACGCGGGGTCATTTCGATGCTGCCACCCAGGCGATGAATGGTGGAAAAGGCCAGGAACAGACCGACACCCAATCCATGATCCTTGGTCGAAACCGGCGCCTTGCCGAGCTGCTCGGAAACCGTCGGCGCAATCCCTGGCCCTCGGTCCAGCACCCGCAAGACCACCGACTGCTGATCCCACGAGACACGCAGGTCAATACCCTTGGGCGAGACCTCGGCCGCATTGTTAAGGATGTTCACCAGGGCGTGGGTCAGTGTCAGCTCGGCAAGAAACTCCGGTGCTGGCGAGTATCCCTGCTTCTGATAGCTCAGCTTGATGCCGGGCCGCTGATTGCGCCAACTAGCAACCACCGAGTCCAGATAGGCCGTGAGCGGCATGACATGGCCGCTTTCCGCACGGATTTCGCCGGCGGTGGCGGACATCACCGAGAGCGCCTGCTTGCAGCGCGCCACCTGCTCGCGAAGGATCCTCATTTTGTCCGCCAGCTCGGCATCCTCGGCGCAGGCGCATTCATTTTCGATTTCCTTGATGAGGATCGCCATGGTTCCCAGCGGTGTGCCCATCTCATGCGCGGCTCCCGCCGCCAGGGTGCCCAGCGCCACGACCCGCTCGTTACGGAGGCTTTGCTCGCGCGCCTCCGCCAGGCTGCGCTCCCGCGCCCGCAGGGTCTTGGCCATCTCGACCACGAAATAGGCCACCATCACGGCACTGAAGACGAAACCGAACCACATGCCGAACACGTGCAGATCCAGATCGTGCTCCGGCAGCATCGCATGCATCGCATGCGCGCTCTCGCCCTGGAAGACCAGCGGCTGGATGTCCGGCAATGGCTGGTAGTAACTCATCAACAGCGTGTAGCAGCCGGTCGTGAAGATCACCATGTACCAGGTGTACTCCTGGGGCAGCACGGTGGCGGCGATGATCAGCGGCAGGAGGAAAAACCAGGCGATGGGATTGGTGGCGCCACCGGTGAAATACAGGATGGCGGTGATCGCCAGTACATCGCAGGACAACTGGATGAACAGCTCATTCTCGGAGATCGGCTCTATCGAGCCCAGGCGCAGCCAGGTCCACCAGTTGAAGACGCCCAGCAGCGTCAGGATGCCCCACAACGGCACCTCGCGCAGCGGGATTTCGAGACCGTAAAGACTGATGAAGATGATCAGCCCTTCGCCAATGATCATCAGATTGCGCAGTACGAACAGCCAGCGCAGGTTCTGCCGCGCATCCCGTGCCAGGTGCGCGGGCGTGGGAATGCTGGAAAGCGGCCCCGTGCTCATGCAGGGAATCCCGCCCCCGGCCCGGTCACAGACCCCGCGCACCTCATGCCGCGGCGCCCTCCTTTGGGGAGACCGCCGGATAGGGCACGCTCAACCCCCCGAGGCCGCAATATCCGGCCGGATTCTTGGCGAGATACTGCTGGTGATAGCCTTCGGCAAAATAGAACGGCGGCGCCATCGCGATTTCGGTGGTAATTCCTGCCGGGCGCCCGGCCTGCGTCAACGCCGCCTGATAGCGATGCTGGCTTTCCCGGGCCCGCTCCAGCTGGGACGCATCTTCCACATAGATGACGGAGCGGTACTGGGTGCCGATATCGTTCCCCTGCCGCATCCCCTGGGTCGGGTCATGGGACTCCCAGAACACCTTCAGCAAGCTGTCGAAGGCAACCCTTGTGGGCTGATAAACGACTTTCACAACCTCGGCGTGGCCGGTCAAGCCACTGCAAACTTCCTCGTAGGTGGGATTGGGGGTATGACCACCGGCGTACCCCACGGCAGTGACGTAGACGCCCGGAATCGGCCAGAACTTGCGCTCCGCCCCCCAGAAACAGCCAAGGCCGAACACCACGGTCGAAGCATCCGCAGGATAAGGCGGCAGCAGCGGATGGCCATTCACATGATGCGCAGCCGGGATGGCCACGGGTTCCGCCCTCCCGGGCAAGGCCTGGGATGGCTCGGGCAGGGCGAGTTTGCTCTTGTAACCGAACATGGCGATTCCTCCAGGCAATCGGCAACGGCCGACAGCGATACCCTACTATAATCGTTTAGCCTTCCGCAGGACATCCGATCATGAACGAGCAGGACCAGTTTCGACGTTTCTTCTTCGAAAACCTCGGCATCCGTGGCGAAATCATCCACCTCACCGCGACGTTCGAGGCTGTCAGGGGCACAACCGATTATCCGGAGCCTGTCGCGAACCTGCTGGGCCAGGCTCTCGCCGCGGTCGTATTGCTCGGCGGCACCATAAAATTTTAGGGATCGCTGATCCTGCAGATTCAGGGCCCCGGGCCCGTCACCACCCTGGTCGCGCAGACGACCCATCAGCTGGCTGTCCGCGGGCTGGCCCACTGGCGGGGGATTCCCGCCGGCAGCACCCTGGCAAGCAGTTTCGGTGATGGCCGGCTGATTCTGACCATCCAGCAGGACGGCCGCGATCCTTACCAGGGTATCGTCGCGCTGGAGGGCTGCTCACTGGCGCACTCCCTGGAAAATTACTTCCGTCAGTCCGAACAGTTGCCGACCCGCCTGTGGCTGTTTGCGGACGGCCGGCGAGCTGCGGGAATGTTGCTACAGAAACTGCCCGGCGGCGAGTCCCGGGAAGAGGACTGGACGCGCATCAACTGTCTTGCCGACACCCTGACCCGCCAGGAACTGCTGTCCCTGCCAGACGAAGCCTTGCTCTACCGGCTGTTCCATGAAGAGCACGTCCGGCTGCTGGAGCCGGAACCGGTGGTCTTTCGCTGCAGTTGCTCCCGCGCGCGCATCGAGAGCGTTCTGCTGGCGATGGGATCCGGCGAAGCCGGGGCCATCCTGGACACCGAAGGGGAAATCGCCGTTGACTGCGAATTCTGCAACCGCCACTACCGCTTCGATCGCGTGGATGTCAGCGCGCTGTTTCGAAACGCGCCGGCCATAAAACCCATGTCAACCCGGCACTGAGACAAAAAAATCGCGCCGAGGCGCGATTTTTTTGTCAAGCCGAAAACAGCCCTAGAGCCAGTAAACGAAAATGAACAGCCCCAGCCAGACGACATCGACGAAGTGCCAATACCAAGCGGCCGCCTCGAAGGCGAAATGGTTGTGGCTACTGAAGTGACCGCGCAGACTCCGCAACAGCACGACCGTCAGCATGATGGCACCGATGGTGACGTGCAGGCCATGGAAGCCGGTCAGCATGAAGAAGGTGGAGCCATAAATGCCGGTGCCCAAGGTCAGGCCCATCTCGGTATAGGCCTCGTGGTACTCCACGCCCTGCAGGAACACGAACAGGAAGCCCAGCGCGACGGTCAGCGCCAGGCCGATGATCAGCTGGCGACGGTTGTCCTTGAGCAGCCCCCAGTGCGCCCAGGTCACGGTGGCGCCGCTGGTGAGCAGGATCAGGGTATTGATGGCGGGGATACCCCAGGCCGCCATCGGCTCGAACTCGCCGCCCTCCTTGCCACCCAGACGCTCCGGGCCGTTGGTCGGCCAGACATTCTGGAAGGTATCCCAGAGATACTGATGCGTGGCCATGCCAAGGTTGGCCCCCTCGCCCGCCATCCACGGCAATGCGTAGACGCGACTGTAGAACAGGGCGCCGAAGAAGGCGGCGAAAAAGAAGACTTCCGAGGTGATGAACCAGATCATCCCCATCCGGAAGGAAACGTCCACCTGATGGTTGTACATGCCGGCGACGCTCTCACGTATCACCGAGCCGAACCAGATGAACATCATGTAGGCAACGATACCGCCGCCCGCCCACATCATCATCGGCCCCAGATCGGAACCGTTGAGGTAGTTCGAGAAGCCGGCCAGCAAAACAAACAGGCCAATGGACCCGAGAATGGGCTGCGTCGCCTTGTGTGGTAGATAGTAGGAACCGTGTAAAGCCATGATGATTTCCCCTGCTCGTCTCTAGTTCTTCGTGGGCGGTGATTGGGATTCGGTAATATCGAAAAAGGTGTAGGACAAGGACAGATCGGCCACCGACTCCGGCAACTCCGGATCAATGACGAATCTCACCGGCATCGCCCGCTCCTCATGCGGCTCGAAAACCTGCTCGCTGAAACAGAAACACTCCGATTTCTTCAGAAACCGGGTAGCCCAGCCTGGCGCGATGCTGGGGATGGCCCGGCCCACCAGTCGCCTGCCGGACTCGTTGATTCCGTAGAACCTGACCGTCTGATATTCCCCGGGATGAACCTTGAGCTTGGTGGTCTCCGCACGGAACTTGAGCGGCATGCTGCCATTCACGGTCGTGACGAACTCGACCGTCACCCACCGTGAGGTGTCGACCTTGCCCGCCGCCTCAGCCTGCGCCTCGGTCTTCACCTTGCCGTTCAGACCCGTCAGCTCGCAAAAGACATCGTACAGCGGCACCAGCGCAAAGCCGAAGCCGAACATGGCGATCACGACCAGCACCACTGGCCAGATCACCCGTCCATGCCTGGGTCTCTTCCGGTCCGGGATCACGGCGCAGCCCCTGCTTCCGTCATCACGCGGTAGATCGCATAGACATACAGCCCTATGGCAACGATGCCGATGAGCACAGCGAGTACTATGTTTTTCTTACGACGGTCCATCGTGAGGTGATCCCGGGAAAGGGGCCGCCCGGTGGTTCAGGCAGCCCGCAAACGCAGAACCGATGCTCTAGCGAATATCCGGTGCCGTCTCCCAGGTATGGTAGGGCGCGGGCGAGGGCAGATTCCACTCCAGCCCATGTTCCCGGGCATCCTCCCACACCTCGTTGGTCACAGGCTCGCCTACACCACGGATGCTCTTGATGACGACATAGCACAGGATCAACTGGGAGAACCCGAACACGAAGGCGCCAACACTGGACCAGGCATTGAACTCGGCAAACTGCAGGGCATAGTCGGGAATCCGCCGCGGCATGCCGGCCAGGCCCAGGAAGTGCTGCGGGAAGAAGCAGACGTTGACGGAAATGGTCGTCAGCCAGAAGTGCAGCTTAGCCAAGCGCTCGTCGTACATGACGCCCGTCCACTTGGGCAGCCAGTAGTAGACAGCGGCAATGATGGCAAAGACAGCCCCGGACACCAGCACATAGTGGAAGTGCGCGACGATGAAGTAGGTATCATGGTACTGCAGGTCGGCCGGCGAGATCGCCATCATCAGGCCGGTGAAGCCACCCATGGTGAACAGCACGACGAAGGCGATGGCCCACAGCATTGGCGCCTCGAAGGTCATCGCGCCCTGCCACATGGTCGAAAGCCAATTGAAGACCTTCACACCGGTCGGTACGGCGATCAGCATGGTGGCATAGGTGAAATACAGCTCGCCCTCGACCGGCATGCCGACCGTGTACTGGTGGTGAGCCCAGACGATGAACGACAGGAAACCGATCGACGCCGTCGCGTAGACCATCGAGCTATAGCCAAACAGCGGCTTGCGGGCAAAGGTCGGGATGATCTGGGAAATGATGCCGAACGACGGCAGGATCAGCACGTAGACCTCGGGATGGCCGAAGAACCAGAATAGATGCTGGTACAGCACCGGGTCACCGCCACCCGCCGCATTGAAGAAACTGGTGCCGAAGAATTTGTCGGTCAGCAGCATGGTCACGGCACCGGCGAAGACCGGCATGATGGCAACCAGCAGGAATGCCGTGATCAGCCAGGTCCACACGAACAAGGGCATCTTCATCAGCGTCATGCCCGGTGCGCGCATGTTGAGGATGGTGACGATGATGTTGATGGCCGCCAGGATCGACGAGATGCCGAGAATGTGGATTGTGAAGATCGTGAACGGGAAGGCCGCGCCGGTCTGCAGGACCAGCGGCGGATACAGGGTCCAGCCAGCGGCGGCGGCACCACCCTCCATGAACAGCGTGCTGACCAGCATGAGCGCCGCGAACGGCAGCAGCCAGAAGCTCCAGTTGTTCAGGCGCGGCAGGGCCATGTCAGGGGCCCCGATCATCATCGGGATCATCCAGTTGGCGAGACCGGCGAAGGCCGGCATCACGGCGCCGAAGACCATGATCAGCGCATGCAGGGTGGTCATCGAGTTGAAGAACTGGGGATCGACGAACTGCATGCCCGGCTCGAACAGCTCGGCCCTGATGACCAGCGCCATGGCACCGCCAACCATGAACATGACCAGCGACGTGATCAGGTAAAGCGTGCCGATATCCTTGTGATTGGTGGTCGTCACCCATCGCATCAGGCCCTTGCCGGGGCCATGGTCGTGGTGATCGTCATGAATTGCCGTGACGGACATAGGATTCACCTCTTCGGGAATGGGTTCGGATTAGGGACGCGCCGCGACATCGCCGGCGGTGACAACATCGCCCGTGCTGTTGCCCAGTGCGTTGCGCTGATAGGTAATGACTGCCGCGATCTCCTCGGGTTTCAGGATATTGCGGAAAGAAGCCATGAGCGGAGGCTTGCCGTTCAACACCAGGTCGACATGGGCTTCGACGGGCCCACTGGCCACGGCGCTACCCTTGATGGCCGGGAACAGGCCGGCGATGCCCTCACCGTCCGCCTGATGGCAGCTGAGGCAGTGCGCCTCGTATACGGCCTTGCCAGTTGCCAGCACCGCGCGCTTGTCGTCGGCAAGCGGGGCTTCCGCCGCCGCACTGGCGGCAGGTGCCGACGGCTCGGCTGGCGGGGCCTCCTCGGCTGCCGCCGACTTGATCGGACCCGCATGGCCACGTTTCTGCTCGGCCAGCCACTGCTGATACTCGGCCTCCGGCTTGGCGATCACCACAATCGGCATGAAGCCATGGTCGCGACCGCAGAGTTCGGCGCACTGACCGCGGTAGGTGCCCGGCTTCTCAACCTTGACCCAGCCATCGGTGATGAAGCCGGGAATCGTATCCTTCTTCCAGCCGAGATCCGGCACCCACCAGGAGTGGATGACGTCGCCGCCGGTGAAAAGGAAGCGTATTTTCCTGCCGACCGGGATCACCAGCGGGTGGTCGACCTCGAGCAGGTAATTCTCGACGGATGCCGGGCTGACGCCGGAACCCAGCTGCCGGGCCTGATTGCTCTTGGCGTCCAGGGTGCTGAAGAAGCTGACCCCCTCGTCCAGATACTCGTACTTCCACTTCCACTGGTAACCGGTGACCTTGACGGTCAGATCGGCGCCGGCGGTATCGTAGGTCTTGATCATGACCTTGGTGGCCGGAACAGCCATGCCGAGCAGGATCAGGAAGGGAATCACCGTCCAGACAATTTCCAGCTTGGTGTTCTCGTGGAAAGTTGCCGGCACCACACCCTTGGACTTGCGGTGATGGATCAGCGAATAGACCAGCAGGCCGTAGACCAGAACGCCGATGCCAACACAGATCCAGAAGATCAGCATGTGCAGGTCATGGATGTCTCGGCTGAGTTCTGTCACACCCTCGGTCAGGTTGAGCGTGTAATCGGCACAGGCTTCGCCGACGCCCATGGATCCCGCAACCGCCAGCAAAGTTCTCAAGTTCTTCACGTAACCCTCTCTCAACAATCTAAAGCCAGGATTCATCCGATCGACGCTAGGATCGTAAAATCTGTTGGAGTTCGCGGAACAACGTCATCCGCTCCTCCTCGGGCAGGAAACCGCCGACATCGACCTGCCGGCCATGGGAACGGAACGTCAGCCGGCCGGGATAACCCCTGAACCGCGGCTGGATCCACTCAAGGGTCAGCCAGGCTCGCTGGAACCGGTATACCGTCTCGGGTGCCTCGCGCCCCCGCTCCAGAACCACCTGCGACGCCCCGATCGTCAGGACCTCACGGGTGCGCCCGCCATCGAGACTGGCCCTGAAGGCATAGATCAGCAGCAGCCACTCCAGCCCCGAGAAAGGCAGGACCAACCACAACCCGGCGACCGCAAAACCGGCGCCGATACCGATCACCACCAGGCCAGCGACAGCCAGCACCCAGAAGGCTTCCCGACCGCTCAGCGAGCGGTTGGCGCTCAGCACATAGCGGATGACGCCATCAGCCTCATCCCGCGCGGATTCAACCATGGAAACAACCCGAAAACTGCGCCATGCCAGTGGTGCGACCTACCCTGGACAAATGGCGAAACATCCGAACGCACGCCGCAGATGGCCAAGCTTGGGCTGGATACAAGTTTTGGAATGCTAGCTCAAGGCACCAGCAGGCGCAAGATTTCACCAATTTTCCAGTGGGCATTCTCGGTAGATGTAGTGTGTCCGGATTGCCCCACAAACGGCAACTCGCCCAGCGGCGAGGACGCTAGGCAGTCCGTCAGGGTCGCCAGGACACCGGCGCCATGCGGCAGCTCCGGCTCCAGGTGATTGGCGATCCAGCCGGCTATCCGCGCGCCTGAAGCCAGCAGGGCTGCCTGGGTCAGGCGCGCATGGTTGATACAGCCCAGCCTCAGCCCGACGACCTGTATCACCGGCAGATCCAGGCGGCATGCCAGGCCCGCGACATCGGTCACCTCGTTCAGCGGCACCAGCCAGCCACCCACGCCTTCCACGAGGACGCAGTCGGCCAGCCCCGACAGCCGACCCAGAGCCGCCTCGATCACCCCCGGCTCGACCCGGCAGCCGGCGGCTGCGGCCGCCAGATGGGGCGACACCGGGCCCTCGAAGACGCAGGGGTTGACCCAGTCATAGGGCAGCGGGACTGACGCGGCCCGCAGCAGCGCCAGGGCATCCTCGTTGACCCAGCCACCCGCCCGCCACTCGGCACCCGAGGCCACCGGCTTCATCCCGACCACCCGCAAGCCCTGCGCCTGCAAGAGACGCATCAGCCGGACCGTGACATGCGTCTTGCCGATGCCGGTATCGGTGCCGGTAATGAAGAATCCGCGATGCGTCATGCCGGGATCGCCTCCCTGAGCCAGATACTGCCCGCGATGACCTCGAAGCTCGCGACCACCTCGGCCCTGTCGCCCGCCTGACTTACGGGATAGGCCGCCACCATCCGTGCCAGCGTGGACTTGCCGGTCAGATGCCGCGGCCGATCCGGCGTCAGGTTGCGGGCCCCCAGGCGCTTGAGTTCGCGCATCAGCGACATCACGTCCGGGTAATCCAGACGGCGGCATTCGCCATGCAGGTCGGCGCATGGCCACCCGGCGGCCTCGAGACAGGACGTTACCATTGCGATATCCGCGAACTCGTTGACATGGGTGTGCCCGTCGACCTCGGCCCAGGCTTCACGCAGTTCCCTGAGGGTGCCGGAACCCAGGGTGGAGAACAGCAGCTGCCCACCGGGACGCAGCACCCGGCGGAATTCGGCGAACGTCGTGCGCAGGCAGGAAGACCACTGGATGGCCAGGTTGCAGAACAGGATATCCACGGAAGCCGAGGCCAGCGGCAACGCTTCGGCATCGGCGACAATGCAGGCGCCCGGGAAGCGCTGACGGGCCTGCCGCAGCATGCCTTCGGCGATATCCAGCGCCAGCACCTGCGCCTCCGGAAAGCGGTGCGCCAGGGCAAGGGAGAAGTACCCGGTGCCGGCACCGACATCGAGCACGCGGCGCGGTCGCACCGACGGCGCAAGCTTGGCCAGCAACCCGTTTCCCACCGACCGCTGCAAGCCTGCGACGGCATCGTAGGTCGTGGCCGCCATGCCGAAAGAACGCGCCACCAGCCGCTTGGCCGGACGGTCGAGAGCCCTCATGGCGGCAGCATGTCCAGCGCCTGCCGGCATGCCCCGGGATGCGTCAGGAACGGCAGGTGCGCCGCGGCCGGAATGACCTCGACCCGCGCGCCGGGATTGAGCACCCGCAGGACATCGGCCAGCGCCACCGGCACCAGTCGGTCGCGGCCACCGAGCAGGCTGACCAGCGGCCCGTCAAAGTCGGCCTGAACCCTGCGCAAATCCTCTTCCAGCAACAGCCTCAGCCCACCCTGCAGGGCGCCGGCCTCCGCGTGTGGCCGCGCCGTAAGCTGGGCCTCCAAACGCCTGGCCATCCCCCTCGGGTTATCCATGCCGTGGGTCTGCAGGCCAATGAAACGCCGCAGCGTGGCCAGGATGTCCCCCGCCAGGCTGGCCGCCATCTGCTCCAGCAACTCGCTCGCCACGCCGGGCCAGCCGGGCGCGGCCGTGAAACGCGGCGTGCCGGCCAGCTGAACGAGTCCCCGCACCCGCCCGGGGTGCCGCGCCGCCACCCCCAGTGCGATCAGGGCGCCCAGCGACCAGCCCAGCCAGTATGCCGAAGGCGGCACCACGGCCACGACCGCATCGACCACGGCCGGCAGCGAATAGTCTTCCAGGGGCGCGCTGTAGCCATGCCCCGGCAGGTCGATCACCGTGATCCGCCAGCGCGATGCCAGCAGCTCCAGGAAGTCCTGCCAGATGGCGCCGTGCATGGCCCAGCCGTGCAGCAGCACCAACTCCGGGCCGGAACCGAAGGTGTCGACATGAACGCCATGGGCAAGCCGTTCGCTCACGCCGCACTCCCCTCCATCCGCGGCCCGCGCACCGCTATCGCATCGCCCTGAAAGCAGGTCCCAGGCAGCCGCGCCAGAGCCTCCAGCAAACCGTCGACCTGAACATCGCCATGCGCCGCCGTCAGCGTCACCCGCAAACGGGCCGTCCCCACGGGCACCGTCGGCGGCCGGATGGCGCCGACCCAGAAACCGGCCGCGCGCAGGCGCGCGCTGGCCTCCAGGGCCAGCCGATTGTCACCGACCAGGATGGGCTGAATGGGCGTGGCCGATTCCGCCAGCGGCAGCCCCAGCTGGCGGGCGCCTGCCCGGAAACGGCGAATCCGCTCGTCCAGCAGCGCGCGGCGCCAGCTTTCCCGGCGCGCCAGCGCCAGCGCCGCCAGAGTGGCCGTTGCGACGGCAGGCGGCAGGGCGGTCGTGTAGAGATAGGTTCTCGCCTGCTGGACGAGATATTCGATCAGCTCGCTGGCGCCAGCCACAAAGGCGCCGAAGCTCCCCAGAGCCTTGCCCAGGGTTCCGACCAGGATGGGAACGTCATCCGGCGTTGCGCCAACGGCGTCCAGGAGACCGCCGCCCCGCTCGCCCAGCACGCCCACACCGTGCGCATCGTCGATCATCAGCCAGGCTCCGGTGGCGCGGGCCGCCGTCGCCAGCGCCGCGACCGGGGCGGTATCGCCATCCATGCTGAAGACACCATCGCTGGCGATCAGGGCATGGCCGCCCCCGGCATGCTCCAGGACCGACCGCAGTGCCCCGGCATCGCCGTGCGGGTAACGCCTGAGCCGCGCACCCGACAGACGGGCGCCATCGATCAGGGAGGCATGATTCAGGCGATCCTCGTACACCCGGTCACCGCGCCCGACCAGCGCGGACACGACCCCAAGGTTGGCCATGTAGCCCGTCGAAAACAGCAGCGCCCGCTCGCGTCCGGTGAAATCGGCCAGCGCCTCCTCCAGCGCGTGGTGGGCACGAGAGTGACCGCAGACCAGGTGTGCCGCGCCGGCGCCGACGCCATACTCGGCCGCCCCCCGGCACATGGCCGCCACCACCTCCGGATGATTGGCAAGCCCCAGATAGTCGTTGCTGCAAAAATTGACCAGCCGGCGCCCGCCCACCTGGATTTCGGCGCCCTGCGGCGACTCCAGCGGCTGGCGGCGGCGATAGAGCCCCCGCCGCTCGATTTCGGCCAATCTGTCGCGCAACATGGCGGGGCCGCTCGGAGAACCCGACGACATCTGCTGGATGGCCCCGGCCCCTCAGGCCTGGGCGTAGTAACCCGCCATGCGCAGCCCCAGGCGCCGGAAGAGCTGCCGGTCGCTGTCCGCCACGGGGTTGTCGGTGGTCAGCAGGCGCTCGCCGTAGAAGATGGAGTTGGCACCCGCCAGGAAGCACAGGGCCTGCATCTCGTCGCTCATCCCGGTGCGTCCGGCCGAGAGCCGCACCCGCGAGGCCGGCATCAGGATGCGGGCCACGGCGATCGTGCGGACGAAATCCAGCGGATCGAGCGTGTCCACGCTGGCGAGCGGGGTGCCCTCGACCTGGACCAGCAGGTTGATCGGCACGCTCTCGGGGTGCCGGGGCAGATTGGCCAGCTGCACCAGCAGGGCGGCGCGATCCTCGATCCCCTCGCCCATGCCGACGATGCCGCCACAGCAAACGTTGAGCCCCGCCTCGCGGACCCGCTCCAGCGTCTCCAGCCGGTCCTGGTAGGTGCGGGTCGTGATGATCTCCGAGTAGTAGGCCTCGGAGGTATCCAGGTTGTGGTTGTAATAGTCGAGGCCCGCGGCCTTGAGGCGGTGCGTCTGCGCCTCGGTCAGCATGCCGAGGGTGGCACAGGTCTCCATGCCCAGCGATTTCACCCCCGCGACCATCTCGCACACCCGCTCGACATCGCGGTCGCTGGGACTGCGCCAGGCGGCGCCCATGCAGAAACGCGCCGCGCCCTGCGCCTTGGCCTGCCGCGCCGCCTGCAGCACGTCCGCCACCGTCATCAGGCTGCCCCTGCCGACCCCGGTGTCATAATGGGCGCTCTGCGGACAATAGGCGCAGTCCTCCGAACAGGAGCCGGTCTTGATGCTGAGCAGACTGGAAACCTGCACCTCGTTGGGGTCGAAATGACGCCGGTGAATGCTCTGGGCCTGGAAGACCAGATTGTTGAAGGGCTGCTCGAACAGCGCGCGCGCCTCCGGAACGGTCCAGTCATGGCGCAGCTCGCCGATGAGGGACTGGCGGTTGGCTTCGGGGGCAGCGACGGAAGCAGCTTGGGCGGACATGCAGAAAGGCTCCGGAAATTGGCATCAGGGCAGAACATCGGCCGGCGCACGCCACATCCGTCAACCCGGAATGTGGCTGCCCGTCGACAGCTGGTCGCGAATTATACAGAACCTGCTGTTTCCACCCACCTGCCTGCTCTGCGGCGACCGCGGTCTGGAGCAACTGGATATCTGCCCGGCCTGCCTCGCGGCCCTGCCCTGGCTGACGCCGGCCTGCCCGGTGTGCGGCCTGCCGCAATCCGCGGCGACAACCAGCCCCTGCGGCGCCTGCCAGCGCCGACCGCCTCCCTTTGACCGGCTGCGGGCCGCGCTTCGTTACGAGGAGCCCGTCCGGCATCTGATCCAGGGGCTCAAATTCCGGAACCAGCTGGCCCATGCCCGTCTGCTGGGCGAACTGCTGGCCCTGCGTCTGGGAGAGCTGGCCGAGCCTCCCGAGCGGCTGATACCGGTGCCGCTGCACCGCAGCCGCCTCATCCGGCGCGGCTTCAACCAGGCCGAGGAAATCGCCCACATCGTCTCCGCCAGGAGCGGCATCCCGCTGGACACGCGCTGCGCCCGGCGCGTCCGCGCCACGGACCCGCAAGCGCAACTGCGCGCCGGGGAGCGCCGGCGCAACATCCGTCAGGCCTTTCGGCTTGCGGCACCCCTGTCCTGCCGGCATGTCGCCATCGTTGACGATGTCGTCACCACCGGCGCGACCGTCGGTGAATTCGCCCGCGCGCTGCGCCAGGCGGGCGTCAGCCGGATCGAGGTCTGGAGTTGCGCCCGCGCCCTGCCCCCGGGCTGATGCAAAGCCGGACCGGTCCTGTATATTGTCGACAGGCCAACCCCGGGAGCCACGCCATGCCAATCGTCCGCCCATCTGCCAACCGGCGTCCGGTCGCGCTCTGGTTCGGCACCCTGCTCCTGGGCTTTGCGTCCGCCACGCTCGGCGCCACCGACTACCCCGAGCCACCCGGCCCCTGGGAAGGTTTTCCCAGGAGCCAGCCGACCACGCGCTACGAGGCCGATGTCGGCGCGAAATCCGATTACGCGTTCGGCGTCACCAAGGCCTTCGCGCCGTATCGGGATCCGGACCGCGCCGAGGCCGATACCCTGCCGGATCCGCTCGCGAACCCGGACTTCGACAGTTACAACCTGATCGTCATCGTCAACAAGCGCGACGATCCCTACTGGGGCAGGGCACAAACCCTGCGCCTCTACAAGCGCGATATCGGCCTGCACTACTACTGGCTGATCTCATCCGGCGCCAAGGGCTATGAAACCGCCGCGGGTTATTTCCGGCCGCAGCATTTTTCCTCGCGCCACTGGTCCAGCAAATACGACGCGCCCATGCTGTGGGCAGTGTTCTTCCACGGCGGCATGGCCCTGCATTCCTCGCTGGACCGCGAGTCGCTGCGCGAACTCGGGCACGCGGCGGCGTCGCACGGCTGCGTGCACGTGGAGGATTACCGCGCCGAGGAACTGTTCCATCTGGTCGGCCACAGCGGCTATGGGCCGGTCGATGTCATCGACCGTCACTCGGGCCGGAAGACGGGGCGCAAGGCGCTGTCCTACAAGACCCTGATCATCGTCGGCCCCACCAGTCATTGGGGGCAGAAGCGCGGCGACCATGCCCAGCCCGGCAGGCAGGAGGCCGCGCCGGTCGGCAAGCGGATCCGGCTCAAGGGTGTGCCGCCCGAGCACCGGTAACAAGCCGCCGGTCATGAGCGCGGCCCCACGGCACGGGAATCCCGACGCATGGCTGCCCCCGCCAGGCGGCAGCGTCTGCCATCACGGCGGCGCCCGGCGGCCGCCCGGTCCGCGGATGGTGCCGGTCGCACCCCATCGCGACGGGCAGGCCAGGCCCGCTATGTCCTGAAAACCGCAACCACCGGCGCATGGTCGGAAGGCCGTTCCAGCCGGCGCGGTTCGACGTCGATCCAGCACGACTCGCATCGCTCCGCCAGCACCGGGCTGACCAGGATATGGTCGATGCGCAAGCCCAGGTTGCGGCGAAAGCCGTTCATGCGGTAATCCCACCAGCTGAAGGACTTCTCGGGCTGCTCGAAACGGCGAAAGGCATCGACCAGCCCGAGGTCAAGCCAGGCCTGGAAAGCCTGTCGCTCGGGCGTGCTACAGAGTATCTTTTCCCGCCAGGCCGCGGGATCGTGAACGTCGCGGTCTTCCGGCGCGATATTGAAATCGCCGAGCACCACCAGATTCCGGTAACGCGTGGACTCTTCCGCCAGCCAGTCCCGCATGCGTGCCAACCAGTCCAGCTTGTAGGCGTACTTGTCGGAGCCGACGTCGCTGCCATTCGGCACGTAGAGATCGACGATCCGCGTATCGCTCACGGTAACCGCCAGAATACGGCGCTGGGGATCATCCAGGCCGGGCATGTCCATTACCGGTTCCGACGAGGCCGCCCGGCTGAGCACCGCGACGCCGTTATAGGTCTTCTGCCCGCTATACCGTACCGAGTAACCTGCCGCCTCCAGGTCGGCCAGCGGAAACGTTTGGTCCTCGGTTTTGGTTTCCTGCAAGGCCAGCACATCCGGCGACTCGCGCGCCAGCCAGTCCAGCACCTGCGGCAAGCGCACCTTCAGCGAGTTGACATTCCAGGTAGCAATTTTCATCGGCAATACAATCCCTTGACGTATATGAAGAAGGCAACCCGGTGGCCAGCCGTCGTCAGGACCCGGCATTCGTATCGGGCGCACCACGAGGATGAACGCCCGCCCGCCGGCGACGTGCTCATATCGGGTCGCCGGTAGCCTATCGCTTTCGCCGGTATCACGCACCCCGCCCCGCGCGACTGCAAACCGGGCGGTCGGCTATACTCGGCGCGGCGGGCAAGCTGCCTGCCCGATGAAGGCAGGTGATCGATTTCGTGGCCCGGAACCCACGGCGGGGAACTCACCACGCGATTGCCGCGACCGAGGCATTGATTGCCAGAGATTGGAAACATCACCGGAAACCCCGGCGCCAGTTCTCGGCATGGGCGCGCCATCACTGGCAATCGTACCGCCGTCGACCAGATGCCTCGGGCAAGACGGGCAACGGCGACCTGATGGCAAACAGCGCAGACCACCCCCGCCCACAACCGGTTCGCGGGGCATCCGGAAAGCCTCACGCCGACACGACCGACAGGGGACGCTTCGTGACGTCCCGCCCACCTGGAGATATCTGATGAGTGAAGAAACCGACCACCTGCTCCCGCAAAACGGCATGACTCGGCGAGATATCCTGGGTCTGGCCGGCGGATTCGGGACCGCCCTGCTGGGCGGCGGCGTGCTGGCAAGCCTGTCCCGGACAGCCCAGGCCGATTCACCGGGCAGCAGCAAAGCTCCGGTAGCTCCACCCGATCTGTCGGGCAAGGATGGGATTCCGGTGGTGGACGCCTCCAGATTGCGGCTCTGCAAGGAGGATCTTGGCAACTACATCTACCTGGCGCCCGAAAAACTGGGCGGCGGCAGCCATGCGGTCGATCTGGGCAGTGGCAAAACCCTGGCCTGGATATCCTACTGGAACTACGGCGACACCTGCCCGATCTCCCACCATCTGGCCGCCTACCCATCGCCCGATCCATACCAGGGGTTCGAGTTCGTCAACTCCACACAGGGCGGCGACAACGTCATGATTTACGGCCTCGACACCAGGATCAAGGAACGCGGCCTGCTTGACCGCTTTGGACAGGGCAATCATCTCTACCGGGTCCATTTCGACGGGCAGTCGATGAATCTGGTCGAGGACATCGCCGAATCCACCGGCATCGGTCTCGGCGTCCATATCACCGTCTACCCCGACGCTACCGGTTTTGCCTCCGCCGATGGCCAGAAAGACATCGGCGCATTCTTCGATCGTCCGCCGCTGAACCGGAAAACCAGCGTCATCCAGGCCTTTCGCGCCGACTGGATCGGCAAGGTCAGGGAGGGCACCCTAGAGGAAAACTGGACCAAGGGCGGCACCCTGCGCCTCACGCGCCTGGTCAAGCCCAAGGAAACCGGCAAATTCGACCTGGAAGGCACGCGCGGCAACAAGATCGACTGGGAAATGGTGCCGATGGCCGAGAACCTGGTCGAAAAGGGCGAACTGCCCGGCGCCGATCCGCGCAGCCTCACCGGCCTGGACGCCGTGGTGCATCATCCCGGCAACCGCTACTCCGCC
The DNA here is from genome assembly GCF_054657115.1 of Methyloparacoccus murrellii. Taxonomy (NCBI): domain Bacteria; kingdom Pseudomonadati; phylum Pseudomonadota; class Gammaproteobacteria; order Methylococcales; family Methylococcaceae; genus Methyloparacoccus; species Methyloparacoccus murrellii. The sequence continues at coordinate 38,129 of NZ_BAAHXD010000032.1, forward strand.
CTGGTCATCCGCATGCTGTCCTCGTCGATCATCATCGACCGCACCACATGGGAGCCGGTTTGCGTACTGCACAACCCGGAAGGCTCGCCGGGCATACTGAAGATCACCCGGGTCTCCTCCAGCCCGGATGTCTGGGAGTGTCATTTCGATGACGTCAAGTGCGTCGGCCATGAAGCGGGATTCTCCCCCGATGGCAGGCACTACACCATGATGAACAACATCCAGCAGAACAACATGGCGGTGTTCGACACCTCCGATCCGGATCCGCTGAACTGGAAGAAAGTCACCTATGTGAAGGACCCAGCCTGGGTGGGCGAATTCCCCAGCCCGTTCCACCTCTGTTTCTCGGTCGACGGCAGCAAGATGTTCGTCTCGGTGCTGTATCCGAGACCCCACGACAGTGCCTGCGTGGTGGTCGACACCCGGACCTGGAAGATCATCAAGAAATTCGTCAACATCGGACCGGATTGCCAGACCATGTCGGTCAGTTATGACGGCAAATACGTGTTCCAGATCTTCAGCGGGTTCCAGCGGCTGTCCGCCGGCGTATTCATCTTCCGCCAGGATACGCTGGAACCCTTGGGATTCCTGCCCAATTTCGGCGGCCATCACGACTGTGTGGTCATCCCCCGCACAAACGAGGACCTGAAAAACAGCCGCTGCACGACACTGTAACGGCTCGGGCCTGTACCACCGGATTCGAGGCCGGCAAATATGGCATTCCTCACCGCACTAGCCGGCGGCAGGCCCTTTTCAGCGCGTGAATCAATACGCAAGATCCGCCATGGGCGCCGAGCAGTGCTCTGCCCAGCAATGATGGTCATGCTCAGCAACCGCAAAACCGCTCAATCATGCCAAGAATATCATCATGATCGAAAGGCTTGGCGACAAAGCTTCTAATCATGCCTGTCATCAGAGCCTCCCGAATGAGCGGATCATCGCAATAATGATATCCCGTGACCATCACAACGGGAGGGTAATAATATCCGCCCGACCGTAGCCGCTTGACCACGTCGAGACCATCCAGATCCGGCAGTTTGGCGTCCAGAAACACAAGGTCGAATGCCTCCGAGAGGATGGCGGCAATAGCATCCTCACCGCGGTGAACGACACGACTGTCCAACCCCCTCGATACCACCAACCATCCCAAGGCCCAGCACAAGTCAGGGTCATCGTCGACTATCAGAATACGCCCACCCAACCTGTCCATCATATTATCGGCAGACGCACCCTGATTTTTGTGCCCTTGCCAATCGCGCTCTCGGCCTCTATGGTGCCGAGGTGCTGCTGAATGATCGCATGGGATATCGAAAGCCCCAGACCTGTCCCCTTCACTTTCGGATTCAGCGATATAAAGGGATCAAATATGCGATCAAGATCCTCTGGCGATATCCCTATCCCCGTATCCTCTATCGCGACCTCAACCCAATTGACCGTGGACCACTGGCGGACGATCATCGCGCCACCATCACCCATCGCATTGATGGCATTCAGCATGATGTTCATGAAAACCTGCTGCAAGAGTCCAGCCACGCCACGGATGGTTACATGGACGTCCTTGAAGTCTTTTTTGACTTGAATCTTCTGGACCAGCGCCTGATGCGACACCAATTCGATGGTATCCCGAAGCACAGCCAGCAGGTCCGTCTCGACCATTTCGTTTGACTGGGATGGGCGAGCAAACCGCAATAGGTTTTCAATAATATCGGATGCTTTCTTTATACCCGCCTGGATCTTCAAAGAGCATTGCTTCCTGAGTTCCGGAGAGAGGCTGTCGTCCACCAGGAACTGCGCTGCGGAATAGCATATTGCGAGTGGGTTCCTTATCTCATGGGCAATCCCTCCAGCCATGACGCCGAGGGCTGCAAGCTTTTGCGACTGAAGAAGCAGCCTCTCAAGCTTTCTTGGCTCCGTCAGACCCCGCCCGACAACCACGAATCCCGTTGTCTGGTTATAATCATCAATCATTGGTGAGAACACCCACGAGACGAGAGCCTTATCGCCGGATGATGTATAGAACTCCGCTTCCTGCGTCTTGGAGTCCCCCATCATGACAACCTGCCCGAACACCCGCTTGACCGTCCGCTGATATTCTTCAGTAAAGTACTTGCAAAAAGGCTCGCCAGTCACCTCGGCCGCCGAAAGGCCGGAAAACCTCTCGGCAGCAGCATTCC